>JBFJKG010000341.1:0-3048 GCA_041635075.1 Solimonas sp. | reverse complement strand
CAGGGCGGCGTGCGCGATCGTAATGCCGGTGCCGCTGGTGGACACCAGTGTCACGGTGGTGGCGGTATCGTTGACCGCGTACACACCGGTCTGATCCGATACCGAGTTGACGGCGTCGCGCACCGCACCCGCCCGCTCCGTAGCGGAAGCGTTGGCAGCGATCGCGCCCACACTGATCGCGCCGTTGCCGTTGCCACCGTCTATCGTCAGATCACCTGCCGTCACCGCGGTGAACGCGGTCGCGGCCGCGCCAGTCACCGACGCGCGGGTATAGCTGCCCAACGAGGTGCTGTTGGCGTTGACGATGCTCGACACCGAGATGGTCTCGCCGGCGTTGGCACCGACCTGGAACGCCTGGTTGGTGAAGGAGCCGTCGAGCAGCTTTACGCCGTTGAACGAGGTCTGGCTGGCAACGCGATTGATTTCCGACATCAGCTGCTGCGCTTCCGTATTCAGCGCATCACGATCCGACTGACTGTTGGTGGCGTTGCGCGACTGCACCGCCAGCTCGCGGATACGCTGCAGGTTGTTGGTGACTTCACCCAGCGCGGATTCGGCCGTCTGCACCAGTGAAATGCCGTCGTTGGCATTACGGGCCGCCTGATTGAGACCGCGGATCTGAGTGGTGAAGCGTTCGGAAATGGCCAGGCCGGCGGCATCATCCTTTGCGCTGTTGATGCGCAAACCGGATGAGAGGCGCTGCAGCGACGTGGCCAGCGAGGACTGCGAGGTCGTCAGATTGCGCTGGGCATTCAGAGACATCACGTTGGTGTTGATGACTTGCATGGACTTCTCCTGATTGGACTCGAAACCGGGCCGGTAGCCGCACCGGCTCCGATCCCGCCTCAGCGGTCCCGCGAAGGGGAAGGTTTGCCGCTGCTGTGGGCTTTATCGGGAGGGCCCGAGCAAACTTGAGGGAAATTGTCGACTGATGACGAACGGCATCAGTTGACCCGACAGCCGGTCGACACGCGCGATCGGTGCTGATGGGTGCGATCCTGGAACCAAGCCGGAGCAGCCGAGGCTTGCGCCTGGCCAGCGACCAACGGCAGATCCTGCAAACACTAGCGGTAGCACAAGTCGCCTGCGATCCCGTTGCTCCCCCAAAGCACTCCGCTTGTCTTGCACATAGCGCAATCCCGCTGGAACTGCACGTAGGCTTTTCCCTACCGAAATCTCGGTATCACCGCTCCAGGAGCCCGCAATGCGCAACATACGTTCAGTTACTTCCCTCTCACTCGGGCTGCTGATCGGCGGCGCACTGGTTCCGTCGGTGGCGCTGGCCGACACCGCCACCAACACATTCAACGTCACCGCTACGGTACTCAAGGTCTGCACCGTATCGGCGGGCAATCTGGCATTCGGCAACTATGACCCGACGGCCGCCACTCCCACCGATGGCACCAGCACGATCTCGATGTTGTGCACGCTGAACACGCCGTACAACGTGCGGCTGTCGCAAGGCGCGAACGGCACCGGTGTAACCGACCGCCAGATGATCGGCGGCGGCGGCAGCGACACGCTGGCCTACAGCCTGTACCGCGACGCCTCGCGCACGCAGAACTGGGGCATCACCGACACCACCGACACCGTTGATGGCACCGCCACCGGCGTACTGCAGACACACACCGTATACGGGCGTATCGCAGCGCAGACGACCGCCCCCGTCGGCAGTTACAGTGATACGGTAACGGTGACCGTCAACTACTGAGTCGGCATCTTGTCGGAGGTCTGTGATGGCAGCGGCGGTATCCAAGTCGGTGGCACTGCTCGTCTCGCTGCTGGGCCTGTGGGTGCATGCCGCAGCCGCGGGCAGCGCCGGCGGCATTGCCATCATTCCGGTACGCGTTGAACTGTCGGCGCAGCGCAGCACCAGCTCACTGCAGGTCAGTAACGGCACCGACCGCGAACGTCGCTTCCAGATCGAGGCGCTGCGCTGGCACCGCGTGAACGGCGAAGACCAGTTCGAGCCCGCCGACCAGCTGGTCGTCAATCCTCCATTGTTCAGACTCGGCGCCGGCGCCGTGCAGGTGGTGCGCGTCGGCCTGCTGAGCGCACCCTCCGGTGCGTTGGAAGGCAGTTACCGCATCTATATCTCGGAAGTCCCTGACGGCAGCTCGCCGCCGGACAATCAACTCCGGGTGCTGATGCGGTTCGGAGTGCCGGTTTTCTACAGCCCGGGCGTGACCACGATCCCTGAGCTGCAGTGGTCAGCGCAACGCAACTCGGATGGCTATGCCCTCAGCGCTACCAATCCTGGAGCCATTCATCAGCGCCGCGCCCGACTCAAGGTCAGCGATGCCGACTCCGGCCGTGTGCTGTGGCAGTACGACGGATTCCGCGATCTGCTCGCTGGCGGCGACAGCTATACCTGGACCTTCAAGGACACCGGTGCCAGCGCGACTCGACTGCGGGTTGAAGCCTTGAGTGACGCCGGCCCTGTCGATGCCATCGTCGACGTTCAGGCGCACTGATCTGGCGCCGATCCGACGGCTGGTCCTGGCTCTGGCGTGCAGCACGCTGACCGTGCCGTTCTCAACGCCAGCGACAACCGGCAACGGCTGGTTCTCCGGCGTATGCCTGACGAGCGCCGAACCCTTTCCACCGGAATCGGAACGCCTGTTGCTGCGCGTGCTGACCAACCCGTTGGACGACGGCATCGACGCGATGGTGCTGCGCGATCCCGACGGCAAGCTCTACGCCGCGCCTGATCTGTACGCACATTTGCAGCTGCTACCCGCCGGGCCCGCCCGCAAGGTTGGACTGGATGGGTGGTTTGCACTGGATGCAATCGAGCAGCTGCGCTACCAGATCGATACCTGTGCGCAAACCCTGTCGGTAGACACCTCCAGGGTCGGGGCCACACGCCGCTACGTGGTGTCCACAGCCACTGAAAGACCCCCGCCACGCTCCGAGCTCGGTGGCTACGCGCAGACCGACCTCCAGTACCTGACCGGGCAGGATACCGACCTGTTGTCAGGCCTGGTGGATGTCGGCGTGTTCGGCTCACTGGGCCTGGCGCATAGCACGGCGCTGTACGACGGAGAT
>JBFJKG010000340.1:0-3055 GCA_041635075.1 Solimonas sp. | reverse complement strand
TGAGCGAAGGTGCACCGTTCTCAGGCACGTAACCGGCGGGCGGTGCGATTGGCTCCAGAGCCCCACTCTGACATCCGGTCAGCTGGCTGAAGGCAACTGTCAGCAGCAGCGTGAGCAGGCAAAAATGCCGATTCACAGGACAACGCCCGGGATCGGCAGGCCGATCAGTTCCGTTGGTGTTTCGTCGATAGCGTCAATAAGCTCCGCGAATATCTCGGCGACCGGGACCAGATCCTCCTGATGAATCTTGTCCAAGGTGTCGGCTTTGTCGTACAGATAGTTCGGTCCCGCGATCAGGCTGGCAGTGGGAATGCCGGCGGTACAGATGAACGAGGCGTCAGTCGGCATGGCCCCTGCCGCGCAGAGCGCGTGCGCTGAGACTACTGCGGTTCGACGCAGGTCGTGGCTGATAACAGAATTGATGACGGTGCCCTTCAGCGTCGGGCCCAGTGTCTCCATGATGGCGCGCAGTTCGGGGCGGTCATTGACGGTCAGCTTGCCGTTGGCATCCATCACGCCCTGCTTGCCAATATGTTCGAGCGTGACATTGGCGACGATGGTGTAGGGCGTTTCCTTGTCAGTGATGTATTTTCGCACGAACTCCCGATGCGCCTGGTAACCGGTGAAATGAGTGTCGAAGGTGGCGAACATCAACGTCTTTTCGCGAGATTCCGCGGGCTGAGATGAAAAGTACTGCGCCTGTGCCAGCACACTGGCAGTACCGCTGCCATCTTCTACCGCGCCATAAAACACGGAGTCGTGATGGGACTGGATCATGATCGTGTCCTTGCTCTTGCCCGGCAGGAAACCGACAACGGTACGAGCGACTGCCTCCTTGCGGGAGCCCTCCATCGTCAGCGTCGCGGAGGGTGCGCCGCTGGCAGTGCTCATCAGCATGCGAATACGGTCACCTTCGCGCCGGGTGACCCAGAAACCGGGAATCGTGACCTGGGTGCGGCGATAGAACTCGTTGTAATACTGGTTTGAGTCAAAGTAGTCGGCCAGTACGCCGATGAAGCCGATGGCCCCGGCATCCATTGCGGCCTCCACCGCAGTACTAAAAGAAGTCACGAACGGATTCCCAAGAATCAGCGACTCCTCAATGGTGCTGAGGTCGGGGTCCCATAGAAATTCGGTCAGCGGCAGGAACGCGGCTGGCGGCACCAAGAACTTGAGATCGAACATCACGATCTTGCCTTTGACGTCCGTGAGTGCCATCTCCACGGGTGTCCCCAAGCCTACTTCTACAATCTCGGCGCTGAGGCCATTAGGCCCCGTGGAGAATTCAGAGGCCTGATCTGGGGTGACGAAGGTGTGGGCCACCGGAAACGCGTCAATATGCTCGCCCTGGACGCTGAGCGCGGCTCGCGTGGTGCTCCAGTTCCACGAGGTGACTGTTTCGTAGTGCACATCTTCCAAGCCCAGCGACTCAAACTGGCATTTCACGTAGGCCGACGCTTTGTAGCCTGCCTCAGTGCCGGTGCGGCGGTAGCCGATGGCAACAAGATCCTCAATCCAGCTAAAAATGCGTTCGGTGGTCGGCATGCCGCTGGCGAGCGGACGAGCGTCCCGCGCGCAGGCCTTTTCCAGCGGAGGCGCCGTTGGTCCCGAAGCGGGTGCGTCGTGGCTGCTACCGCAGGCGGCAAGCAACAAGGGCCCTGCCACGAAAATGCATTTCGCGTAGTACTTCAACATCGTGTTTTCTCCTGCCAGGCTCGCAAGCAGGCGGTCGCGAGGATTCGCGTCGCCTCTTATTTTGGTGCGCCATTGTTCCTTGCGACCGAACGCATGGCACGCTCATTCGCCGACAATTTCGTATTCATTTCCCGCCAACGCTAGAATCTGGCAAATGCGTTCCAGCGATCTGATTGTTCCCACCGTTCCGGCAAGCTACGTGCTGTTGATGCTGGACTTGATTGAGGAACGCGGCATTTTGCGGGAGGAGTTACTCAACGGCTTAGGCATCTCCGCGGAGCTGCTGCAGCGGCCCGATGCGCGCATCAGCCTGCTCAACGAGTACGCTGCGCTGTGCCGTCGCGCCATCGCGATGACCGGCGATGCCGGCTTGGCCTGTGAATTTGGCTTGCGCGCGACGCTGACCACCCACGGCATTCTCGGCTATGGCTTGATGAGCCAGCGGACCTTTGGCGACGTTTTTCTGTTCGCTAGCCGCTTTGCTTCGGTACTGCGTATGCCCGCTTGGAGCTTTCAGTTCTATGCCGAAGGCCCCTACGCCATTATGGAGGGCCGAGAAGCGGTGCCGCACGGTGATCTACGCCGTTTTTCGTGCGAGCAGTTTCTGGTGAGCGTCTCATCCATTGTTCGGCATCTGTTGCCGCCGAGCCCGGAAGTCGAGCTGCTGTTTGACTATCCGGAGCCGGAATACCATGCGCGCTATCGCGACCGGTTGCCGCGCTGCATTTTTTCGACGGAAGTGACCCAGATTCGCATGCCCGTCGGCTATCTGCAGCGGTCGCTTGGAACCGCAGATATGGTTTCGGCCAAGCTGGCTGAACGTGAATGCGAACGCGAGTTGGCGCTGCTGGGTGATGGCCGAGATCTGGTCAATCAGGTGCGCGATCTGCTGGTAAGCACAGATGACGGCTACCCCAGCATGGACGCAGTTGCCAGGGAACTGCATATGTCCACGCGTACATTCACTCGCCGGCTGAACGAATTAGGCAGCAGCTTCCGCGAGCTTCTGGTTCAAGTGCAAAAGCGGGACAGCCATGTGCTGCTGCGGGATACGCGGCTGTCGTTGACCGATATTGCCTATCGTCTGGGGTACAGCTCACTGGCGAATTTTGCGCGTGCGTTTAAGACCTGGACGGGCACTTCGCCTGGCGAGTTCCGCGATCGTCAGACCGGCGTCGCCCCACCTTAGCCGAAGGATCTTGTCCTGTCCGGCTACAGACCCGCCACCAGCAGGTATTTCATTTCCAGATACTCGTCTACGCCATGGTGTGAACCCTCACGGCCGTTGCCCGATTCCTTGATGCCGCCGAACGGAGCAAGTTCGGTGGAGATCAGTCCGGTATTGATACCAACCATGCCG
>JBFJKG010000339.1:0-3057 GCA_041635075.1 Solimonas sp. | reverse complement strand
TCCGCGCTGCCCCCGTTGTCGTAGACGTTGTAGCGCGTGAATACGCCGAGCTTTGGCGTGACCTTGTAGCTGGCTTCAAGATAGCCGCCATCCTGGACATCACGATTCAGCGCGGCCGGCGCGCTGCCATCGAGTTCGAAGCGCGCATAGAGGGCCCGCAGGTCCAGCGAGCGGATGCGATAAATGGCGTGCGCTTCGACCAGCGTCGCTGATCCGACGTTATCCACTTGGTCCTGGCCGGCGTCGTCCTGATACATCGCGCTCAGCGACAGTTCCAGTCCCGGTGTGCCGCGCCATTGCAGCCGCGCGGTGTACGCGGGGGAGCTGGCGGCCGCCTCGGAGGCACCCTGGCGAGAGTCACGGATCAGAAACTCCTTGCCCGCCGTCTGATCGTCCACCTGGATGCCGCCGGACACGGCCAGATCCACCGACAGCCCACCGAACGTGCCGATGGTCTGAATGCCGCCTTCCGACCACGTGGCGGGCACGATGTTGCGCTCGACTGGATTGCGCTCGACACCATAAAAGGTCGGCGGTTCATGCCGTTCATTGATGATGCCGACCGGCATCAGGAACAAGCCAAACCGGCTCTTCCACTGGCTGTTCCAGTCGCGCTCGACAAAAGCCTGCTCCACTGCAACCTCACCGCCTTCGCCGCCCTCTACAAAAGCGTGCTCGATCTCGATTTCGGAGTTGAAGCGGGTCTGTGCATCAAAGCGATGGCCTACAAACAGGACGACGCGATGCAGATCCAGCTCCTCTCCGGAGTCCAGGTTGTTGTAGTGCAGCTCACCGTAGCCGCCAAAAAAGGTCTTGGACGGATCGGCAGCCGGCTCCTGGGACTGTTCGAGGCTGGCGATGCGCTGCTGCTGGGCGTCGATCTGCTTTTGCAGGTCTTCAAGCGTTGGGGGCGGTGTCGCAGACGCGGCAAAGGCCGATATCGGTGCCATGAGACTGATGGTGGCGGTCCTGAACAGATGACGCACGGCGTTTCTCCCAATTACTTCGTTGTGTGAATCCGGTGTGAGCGGACGGTGGTGGGCCGCGAATATAAATGCGAATCGTTATTGTTTCAACGACAAGACGGCATTGTTGGCCGCGGCCGTACGCCGCGGGCACCGGTGGGGCCCGGGACGACGGTCCGGGCGTCGGCGGCGCGAGGCTGAGGTAAAGAGGGGCGTTGGGTGATGCGCCCGCCGAGAGGCCGCGTGCGTCGCCGTTCTGGGCGGTGAGGGCGAAACCGCTGCGCTGGGCGCCATCGGCTGTTGTCCGCTATAGCCGGCGGCTGCGCGCCCCGGCTACCATAGCGCCCCTTTTCGTCCGCCCCGTCTCGCCAAGCCCATGAACAGCAACGAGTTGCGCGCCAGGTTTCTGGAATATTTCCAGAGCAAGGGCCACACCGTCGTCGCGTCGTCGCCGTTGGTTCCAGGTAACGATCCGACCCTGCTGTTCACCAACGCCGGCATGGTGCAGTTCAAGGATGTATTCACGGGGCAGGACACACGACCCTACACCCGCGCCGTGAGCAGCCAGAAATGCGTGCGCGCGGGTGGCAAGCACAACGATCTGGAGAACGTCGGCTATACCGCGCGGCATCACACCTTTTTTGAAATGCTGGGCAACTTCAGCTTCGGCGACTATTTCAAGAAAGAGGCGATTCATTACGCCTGGGAATTCATCACCAGCAAGGAGTGGCTTGGCATTGACCGCGAGCGCTTGCTGGTGACGGTGTATCACACCGATGACGATGCCTACGACATCTGGCACCGCGAGGTAGGTGTGCCCGCGGATCGCATCGTGCGCATAGGCGACAACAAGGGCGCCAAGTTTGCGTCCGACAACTTCTGGGCAATGGGGGATACCGGCCCCTGCGGCCCATGCACGGAAATCTTCTACGACCACGACCCCGATGGTTCCAAGGGCATTTGGGGAGGGCCGCCTGGATCCAAGGACGAGGACGGTGATCGCTGGATCGAGATCTGGAACGTGGTGTTCATGCAGTTTGATCGTGCTGCTGACGGGACGATGACGCCGCTACCTGCGCCGAGTGTCGACACCGGCATGGGCCTGGAGCGCATCAGTGCACTGATCCAGGGGCAGCACGACAACTACCAGACCGATACCTTCCGCCATCTGGTCACTGCGGTAGCCAAGTTGGCGGGTCAGGCGCCGTATGCCAGTGACTCGCAGAAGGTCATTGCCGACCACATTCGCGCAACCAGCTTCCTGATCACTGACGGCGTGCTGCCGTCCAATGAAGGTCGCGGCTACGTCGTGCGCCGCATCATGCGGCGTGCGATCCGCCATGGTTACAAGCTGGGGCTGACCGAACCCTTCTTCTGGAAGCTGGTCGCGCCGCTGGCGGAGCAGATGGGCGACGCTTATCCCGAACTGCGCGCCCAGCGCGGGCAGATCGAAAAGGCGATTCGCAGCGAAGAGGAAAGCTTTGCCGTCACGCTCGACAAGGGCATGAAGCTGCTGGACGAGGCGATCGCTAAGGTCAAGGACGGCGTTATCCCTGGCGAAGTCGTGTTCAAGCTCTATGACACCTATGGCTTTCCGTTTGATCTGACGGCGGACATCGCGCGCGAACGCAGCCTCAAGCTGGATGAGGCGGGCTATGAACGCGAGATGGAGGCACAGCGCACGCGCGCACGTGCGGCCAGCAGTTTCAAGACCGGCGCCACGCTGAGCTACGACGGTGCGGATACCCGGTTCGTGGGTTACGCGCAGCTACGTGCCGAGGCCAAGGTGCTGGCGCTGTACAGCAACGGCCAGGCAGTGAACGAACTCAAGGCCGGTGACGACGGGGTTGTCGTCCTCGACACCACGCCGTTCTATGCCGAGTCCGGTGGCCAGGTGGGCGATGTCGGCACGCTGAGCACGCCAGACGCCGCGGCAGTTTTTGCGGTCGCCGACACGCAGAAGCTCAAGGGCAATGTGTTTGGCCACCATGGCCGCCTGAAGGCTGGCGCGCTCAAGCTCGGTACCGCCGTTGCGGCTGAAGTGACCGAGAGCGTGCGCCGGGCGACGGTGCGCAATCATTCAGCCACTCAT
>JBFJKG010000338.1:0-3074 GCA_041635075.1 Solimonas sp. | reverse complement strand
GTTTGATGAAGCGCGCACGCTGGCGGCGCAGCGCCAGGTTCCGCTGCTGCTCGATTTCCATGCGCCGTGGTGCTACTCCTGCTACTACATGGCCACCCACGTGCTGAACGGCGTGGAATGGGAGCAGGTCGAGCGCCGCGCCGTGGTGGTGCAGGTAGACGCCGATGCGCCCGAAGGGGCGGCACTGAAAGCGCGTTACGGCATCAAGGCATTGCCGAGCTATCTTGTGCTGGATGCGGAGGGTGAGGAGCTGGGCCGCATCCTCGCTGAAAAGACCCGCGCCGAGTTCTACCCCGAGATCAACGCCATACTCGATCGTGGCCAGTCGATGACGGCGTTGGCTGCTGAGGTCAATGAGGGCTCCGCCAAAGCGGTTGCAGCCGCACGCACCGTGCTGCGGGCTTATCTCGCGCGCTACGACGCCGAGGGTGGCCTGCGCTGGGTGGCCGCGCTGCCGGATGCGGCCGTCAAGGCGGTGAACCGCGACGCCGAAGCGGCCTTGCTGGTGGAGCGGCTGCGGTTCATGCAGGCCGCGCAGGCACAGGACACGGCCGCTGCGCTCAGCAGCGGTCAGCGTGTGCTGGCCGGAGATCTCGGTTGCGAGCGCGCCTACGAGTTGGACCGCTATCTGGCTGTGATCGAGCGGCAGCCCGATGCGCAGTCGCGGCTGGCGGCGCAGCGCCCGGCAATGGACGCGTTGGTTGCCGAGGGCGTATTCGGCGAGCGGGCCTGTGCCGACCGGCGTTCGGTGATTCTGAGCAGCGTGGACCTCTACGGCGCGCTGGGTGATCGCAAGGCGCAGCACGCGTTGCTGGAACGGGCGATTGCCGACGTGGCGCACCGGATCGACGGGGCCTATGGCCAGGATCGCAACCTCGATGACAACCTGCGCGTCTACTCCGCCCGGCTTGCCGAGCTGACCGGGGACTACTCGGCGCTGGATACCCTGATGCCGAAACTGATCGCAGCCTGGCCCGAGGATTACGTATACGCCTACCGGCATGGCCGCAGCCTGCTGGCGCGCGGTGACGCCGCAGCGGCGTTGCCCTATCTGGAGCAGGCGGCAGCAAAGGCCTACGGCATCAACCGTCTGAACGTGGCGGAGCAGCGTGTGACCGCACTGCAGACGCTGGACCGCGAACCCGAGGCCCGGCGCGTGGTTGCCGAGGCGCTGAAGGCCAACGGCCCGTGGTTTCCGGACGAGGCAGCCAGACTCAAGGCCTTGCTCAAGGGCTGAGTCGGCTGCTGCCGGGCGGCGAGCGGGTCTGCACGCGGCGTCTGGACCGGGTATAAAGCCGCCCCGGCGCATGCTAGGCGCCGTCTGCTAACGAGCGCCGCAACCGATGACCACCGAGCCCGACACCACCGCACGTCTGCTGATTGCATGCCCGGACCGGCCTGGCATCGTCTCTGCGGTCACCACGTTCCTGTTCCAGCACGGCGTCAATATCACCGAACTGGATCAGCACTCCACCGATCCCGAAGGTGGGCGCTTCTTCCTGCGGCTGGAGTTCCAGACACCGCATCTGGACCTGTCCAGAACCGCCCTGGCCAGCGCCTTCGGTGACGCTGTTGCCGCACGCTTCGCGATGGACTGGCATATCAGCTATGCGGCTGACCGTCCGAGGATGGCGGTGCTGGTTTCCCGGCACGATCACGCCTTGATGGAGCTGCTGTGGCGCTGGCAGCGTGACGAGCTGCGCGTTGATATTCCGCTGGTGATCTCCAATCACGCCGATCTTCGCGAGGCTGTGGAGCGCTTCGGCGTGCGCTTCGAGCATGTGTCAATTGATGCTGCGAACCATGCGCAGGCCGAGCAGCAGATGCTGCAGTTGCTGCAGGGGCAAACGGACTTCATCGTGCTGGCGCGCTACATGCGCATCCTCACCGCGGAGTTTGTTGCGCGCTATCCCAGCCGCATCATCAATATCCATCACTCATTTCTGCCCGCATTCGCCGGCGCGGACCCGTACCGCCAGGCCTATGAACGCGGCGTCAAGCTGATCGGCGCCACGGCGCACTACGTGACGGCGGATCTGGATCAGGGGCCGATCATCGAGCAGGACACGGCGCGAGTGTCCCATCGTGACGAGGTGCTGGACCTGCGCGGCCTCGGACGTGATCTGGAACGTCAGGTGCTGGCACGTGCCGTGCGCTGGCATGTGGAGGACCGGATCATCGTCAACGGCAACAAGACCATCGTGTTCTCCTGATCCGGTGCACGCGGACAGCCACAAAAAAGCCCCTCAGACAGAGGGGCTTTTTTTCTGCAGCGGCAGGCTTATTCCCAGACCACCTTGGTCTTGACGTCGCCGGCGTGCTTTTCGAGCAACGACAGGTAGCGCTTTTCCACTTCGTTGCGCTTGACCTTCATCGTGGGCGTCATGATGCTGTTCTCGATCGTCCAGGCATCCTTTGCAACCACGATCTTGGCGATCTGCTCGTGCGGCTCCAGGGTCTCATTGACCGCGGTCATGTCGGCAATCAGTGACTTCTCGACTTCCGGTCGCGGCTTCTTCTGGCCGGGCTCGGTCAAGGTGATGACCATGATCGGTTGCTTGAGGCCGGTGCCGACAAAGCACAGCTGGTCGATATCGGTATTGCGCGCCAGCGCGCCTTCGATTGGGGCCGGCGCCACGTACTTGCCCTTCAGCGTCTTGAAGATGTCCTTGGTGCGGCCGGTGATGAACAGATAACCGTCTTCGTCAATGCGGCCCTTGTCACCGGTGCGCAGCCAGCCGTCCTCGGTAAACAGCTCGGCGGTCTTCTCCGGATCCTTGTAGTAGCCGGTGGTGACGCCCGCGTGCTTGTACTGGATCTCGCCATCTTCGGCGATACGCATGTCCGCGCCCGGCATCGCACGGCCTACCGAGCCGATGCGATTGGTCTTCGGCAGATTGGCGGTGGCGTAGATATTGTTCTCGGTCATGCCATAGCCCTGCAGCACGGTGATGCCCAGCTTCTCGAACCAGTTCATCAGCGGAATCGGCATCGGCGCGGCGCCAGCAAACAGGTAGCGTGCGTTCTGCAGGCCAACGCCGGTCTTGATCTTCTTCTTGATGTACGACGACAGC
>JBFJKG010000337.1:0-3120 GCA_041635075.1 Solimonas sp. | reverse complement strand
CGCCGAAGCTGCCGAGCAGTGCGCGCAGACATAGGAGAATCACCGCGAGCGCGAGGGCAAACGCGATCGTGAAAGCTTCGATGACCGAGCGTGCGGCCGCGGCAAACTCGATCGGTGCGTCGCTGGCGTGGGGCGCTACATTGATCACCGCGTCCGCATAGCGCTGCAAGGCTTCATCGTCGTCCAGATTCTCGGCGGGTACGGCTTCGACCCGCCAGTACCCGTCGTCGCTGATCCACTGCGACCTCAACGCGTCGGGCAGATCATCAAGCGTAGCCGGGCCCGCCTCCAGTGCAGCGTTGATCTGAGTCAGCAGCGCCGGCAGGCCGGCCAGCAGGCGGTGGCTCAACGCCTGCAGTGCTTCCGGTGTGGTGGCCGATGGCTGCTGCAGCCATTCATTCAGCGCGTCCGCAAGCTGCCGCGTGCCCGGGTCACCGTCCTGGGTGTGGATCAACGCGGCGGCCAGTCGCTGCAGGGCGGCTAGGTCCCGGTCCGGATCGGCAGCGAACTGATCGACGTTCGGCACCGCAAAGCCGCCACCGAGCGCGAGTTGCAGGTCCGCGATCAGCTCCAGCTTCAGCGCCTGTTCTGTAGGAATCAGACTGGCTGCACTGACGCTGTGATGCACCTCGGGCAGTGCCTGCAGTTGCCTCGAGAGCTGCTCTGCAGCGCGGCCGTCGGCTGCCAGTACCGAGGCCGTGAGGGGGGTATCGCTGGAATTCATCAGCTCGCGCAGGGTCTGGAACGACTCGGAGTTTTGCGGATTCAGATGCAGCGGATTGTGATCAAACCGTAGTTGCGGCAGCAGCCATGCGCTGCCGGAGGCGAGCAGTACCGCCAGCACCTGTATCGTGCGCCGGCTCGGCTTGAGCGCGGCAACACCGGTCGGTGTCGAGGCACGCGCTTGTGGCATGCGTAGCGCTGCACGCTCCAGGGCAACGACGCCGTAGCGCTCGATCAGCGCCGGCAACAGGCTCACGGTCAGCAGAAAGCCAATCAGCAGTCCGCTGCCCGCGATCAGGCCCAGTTCCGCTACCGCGGCGTATCGGGTTGGAATGAATGCGTAGAAGGCGGCTGCTGTGGTCAATGCACTGAGCAGTAGCGCGGTACCGGTGGCGTTTGCGGTCTGCTGCATCGCCGCGTCGTGGCCGTGGCCCTGGGCACGCAGCTCGATCGCGCGCATACAGAAATGCAGTGCATAGGCAATGGCCAGGCCGATGTACAGCGCGGCAAAGGAGGCCGAGATCAGGTTGAGGCGGCCCACGGCCAGCGTGGCAAAGCCGGTGGTCAGCGCCAGGCCGACCAGCATCGTCAGCAGGCAGGCTGCGGTCAGCCGCCAGGAGCGCAAAGCGAAGGCGATCAGCAGGCTTACGCCCAGCAGTGAACACCAGGCCGTTTCCACGACACCTGCCGCAATCTCCCGCATCTCCTCGACTTGCATCGCCGCGGGGCCGGTGAGCCGCAGCCGCGCAGTCGGTGCCGCGCGCCGCGCCGTGTCCAGCCCCGCGGTGACCGCGGCCACGGCGTTGGCGGGGGACAGTCCCGATCGGGGCACGACCAGCACCAGCTCTCGCGTCGGTGCCGACGGGGTGAGCAGCGTCGTCCAGTCCAGCACTGGGTCTGAGTCCTGCGCTGAGACCGCCGCGGCCAGTTGCAGCTGAACCGCGCTCAGCGATGGGCCGCCGAACTGACTGCGATGTGCCTGCGCCTGCTGCAGCAACTCTGCGAGTGCGGCGATGCTTGGCTGCTGACTCAGGCGTCCCAGGAACGGCTGGGCCTGCTCCAGTTGCCGGATCGTCTGCTGCAGCTGTTCGGGGCTCAGAAACAGCAGGCCGTGGCGTTGCAACCAGGGATCGCCGGCCGGCGCAAACACCGTGTCGATACCGGGGGCCCCGGTTAGTGATTGCAGCAGTGCGTCGCGCGCCCGGGCAATCTCGCCTGCGGGGCCGTCTATGACCACGATCAGCTGCCGCGCGCGTTCGGGGAAGGCCTGCGCCAACGCCATGGCATCCTGCCTCCAGGGCAACTCCGGCGACATCAGCTCGCGGGTATCGGCGTCGACCCGCAGATGCAAGCTGGTATAGATCAACGCAAGCGTCGTGAGCAGCAGCCAGACGAGGAGCGCGGATCCGGAGTGACGCCGCGACATCGCCACCAGCGCGGCCACGGCCTGGGTGCTACGCGTGGTCATGAAGAGAGCGGGGTGACGTGGCGAGCGACATGGGCGTGAGGCTGGGAGTTTCGTCTCAGCCTAAGATGAGCGCGGACCCGGCGGCAAGCCGGGCTCAGAGGTGCGGTCGCTTTAGTCAAACGGGAGCTCACCATGTGTGGGAAACGCAGGTGGTCACTATGGCTGCTGATGCTGTGGGGCAGCGGTGCGGCGGCAGCCCAGTGCCTGGACGCGGATGATCGACTGCATGCATTGCATGCGTCAGCCGCGGAGGAGTGGCAGTTAGAGGCGCCTGCCCAGCGGCAGACGCTGGCAATGGCCCTGATCAAATGCCTGGCTGATCCTGATCCCGCCGTGCGCGATGGTTTTGCGCTTGAGGCCTTGACCCGGTGGGCCCGTGGCGGGCTGCTGGAGCCGGCCACGTTGTTGTGGATGAATGACCACCTTCAGGCGCAATTGCGCTTGCCTGAGGACGCTGCCGGATTCCGCCGCCCCTTTGCTGCCTTAGCCCTGGCCGAGGTGGCACGGGTGGACCGCATCACGCCGTACTTGAGCGCCGAACAGCGCCAAGCGTTGCTGGACGCGGCGACCACCTACATGACCGGTATCCGCGATCGTCGGGGCTACGATGAGCGCGAGGGGTGGCGTCACGGCGTCGCGCATGGTGCCGACCTGCTGATGCAGCTCAGCCTCAATCCGGCGCTGACCGCTTCCCAGCTTGAGCGACTGCTGCAGGCGGTGGCTGCTCAGGCCGTGCCGGAGTCGGCGCACTTCTATGTCTATGGGGAGGGCGAGCGTCTGGCGCGTCCGGTACTGTTTGCCGCGCGGCGCGATCTGCTGCCCCCCGCATACTGGAGCGCATGGTTGGCAGCATTGGTCGAGCATGCGCTGCCGCAGGCCGATCCACCCACCCAGTTGTCGCTGTCGCGGCTGCACAACCTCAAGGCCAT
>JBFJKG010000336.1:0-3121 GCA_041635075.1 Solimonas sp. | reverse complement strand
GGCCGAAGATTGTGACGCGCAAGATTGGTGCAACGGCAGCATGGATAGGTTCAATGCCGCGTGTTCGCCTGGCGTGGAATCGTTGGGTCTACGCGCGGGTAGATCTTTGCCTCGCCATGGGAGCGCGTTTGCGGTCAGAACTTGAAAGTCTGTTGCGGGTGCCTGCCGAAAGAATCGTCACTACGCGCAACTTCCGCGATCCTGGCCCTTATCTCGAATCGAGAATAGAAGAGGATCGCAAGTCTGCTGCAGTACGGCTGATCAACGTTGGCGCGCTGACCCCTGAGAAGAACCACAGTTTGATGCTGCGATGCGTCAGGCAGTTGCTGGACCGCGGGTTGGCCATCGAACTACACATCGTGGGTGACGGGCCGCTCAGATCAGATATATGTCGCGACATTGCGCAGATGCGGTTATCTGACTGCGTTGTTATGCATGGCGCTCAGCCGGATGTTTCGGGCTATCTGCTTGCCAGTGACATCTTCTGGCTGTGCAGCACGACAGAGGGGGTGCCCGGCGTGCTGATTGAGGCTGCCTTCGCGGGATTGGCAATTGCCTGCTGGGATGTGGGTGATGTCAGAGAGGTCGTTGACCACAACACAGCGATGATCACTCCATTTGGTGACGAGGCGGCTCTCCTGGAAGGAATCGAGACACTCCTGCGTGATGTCAGCCGCCGGCGCAGCATGGGCCATGCTGCCCGAGAGCACGCGCTTCGATCGTTCACCGAGTCCCGAGTGCTCGAGGATCACGCGGTGCTGTTTCAGCGATTGCTGGGATGGAAAGTGCCTTGGTCCACGGGGTCGGATTCGTGAGTCAGCTGGATGTTCGAGCGCTTGGTCCGACTGACCGTTCAGCGGTACTGGAGCTTCTGTCGCTAAGCCTGGGGCGCGGCGAACGTAGAACGGAGGCCTGGTGGCGATGGAAGCATGAGTTGAACCCCTGCGGCCCCTCCTTGCTGATGGGTGCGTTCGACGGCTCGCGGCTGGTTGGCTTGCGCGCATTTCTTCGCTGGCGCCTGCGCTGGGATGGTAGCGAACACGCAGCGGTTCGGGCGGTCGATACGGCAACCCACCCGGACTATCGTGGTCGCGGCATCTTTCGTAGCCTGACCATGAAGGGATTGGGCATGCTGGCCGACGAAGGAACGGAGTGGGTGTTTAACACCCCCAATGACAACAGCTATCCCGGGTACCTGAAGATGGGCTGGCGGCCGGTTGCTGATCTGCGCATGGCTGTTCGGGTAAATAACTGGTTGAGACTGCTGGGAGCAGGCGGAAAGCCCACATGCCGCCATCATGAGCCTAACAGCGCTGGACACTCTACTCAGGACTTCGCCCACTGGTGGAGCGCGAGGACGCCTCAGGAACGGGCGCAGGTGGCTCGAGGCTTTGACCGCGCAGCCGGCGAGGCGGTACGTACGGCGTGGTTTGAAGAACTGATTGAGTGGCGCTTTTTGCACCACCCGCAGGCACGCTACTGGATGCTGTTCGATCCTCACGCACCCTGTGATGCCGTACTCGTACGACTGAATATTAGATTCGGACGTCGTGAAGGGGTCGTCGCCGCTGTTGTGGGAAGCCCAAGCATCGGCCATTTGCTTAAGCGTTATGGCAAGCAATGGCCGGTGGACTACTGGATATGGCGGCCGGGCGCGGTGCCCGCTGCCATTGGCCCAGCACTGCGGCAGGGGTTCGTCACGGTTCCTGCAGTCGGCATGCATTTCGTCATTCGCCACACCAGTGGCAATGCTGCCGGGTCTGGCTCGGTCCTTCAGGCGCAACGGTGGCATCTGGGGCTGGGCGACATAGAACTCCTTTGAATCGATGAGAATCCTGCTGGTTGTCAAAGGGCTGGGCTTGGGTGGCGCGGAAAGGCAGGTGGCCGATATCGCAAGCTGGCTTGTGGCACGGAACCATGAGGTCACCGTTGCGTACTTTCTTTCGCACAAAGTGGCGCTGGCAGCGGAGATCAGGGCTGCGGGCGCGCAGGTGGTGTCGTTATCGCCACATCCCAGGGTCACCGCGACGAGTGTGGTAGCGCTCCATAGCCTGCTCAGGACGTGGCGGCCTGATGTCGTCCACGCCCATCTCCCGGTTCCAGGTCTGCTGCTAAGGGTGCTAAAGATCGCGCAGCGTTACCGACTCGTTTACACCGAGCACAACGTGGTGACGCGGCTGCACCCCATAGTGCGTTACCTGAATCTCGCGACCTATTCCCTGAATGACGTGACCATCGCCTGCACGCGACAGGTTGCCGACGGCTTGGGCGGCAGGCAGGCAATGGTCGTGGAGAACGGCGTGAATCTCGCGGAGGCAGATCGTCAGTGCCGACTTGCGGATCGCAGCGGACTCACAGGGCACCTCGGGATTCCGGAGGACACGCGACTGCTCGTCTGTTTGGCGAATCTGGTAGAAAAGAAGAATCATCGCTTGCTGATCGATGCAGTAGCGGGCCTGAGTTCGCGCACCCGGCGCAACTGGCATTTGCTGCTGGTGGGGCAGGACGGAACCGAGCGCCAGCGGCTGGAGGCGCAGGTGAGGCGTCTAGAACTGGGCGACAGGGTGACCTTCTGGGGAATGGAGCCACAGCCTGTAAGGCTATTAGCGGCGTGTGACGGCTTTGTCCTGTCGTCGACTTTTGAGGGGCTGCCTATCGCCGTACTCGAAGCCATGGCGGTGGGTCTGCCGGTAGTCGCGACGGACGTTGGGGGCATCGCTCAAGTTGTGCGAACGGGACAGACAGGATTTCTTGTGCCGAGCGGGGATGCCGTGCGTTTCTGTGATGCAATACTGCAGCTGATCGAAGCGCCAGATATGGCGCGCACGTTGGGCCAGAATGGCCGACGCTTGGTGGAGCAGAACCATTCTTTTGAGTCGATGATGAGACACCTGATGCCGCTCTACCGCGGAGCCGGTTCCGCATGAATCCCAATACGCGCCTGGCGATGGAAGGCGAGTGGACGCGGCGCTGGCATCGCGCGCTGCTCAGCCGCATTTTCTGGTTGACGGTCTTGGTGCATGGCGTCGCGGTCATCATTCTCAATATTTCCGGTGCGCTGGACGATGGCATCAGCCGCGACTCAATCAAGTATCACGAACTGGGTCAGCAGATTGCCGTT
>JBFJKG010000335.1:0-3128 GCA_041635075.1 Solimonas sp. | reverse complement strand
GCCGCAAGCACTGCGCCGCGCAGGTTCAGACCTTCGCCCAGCAGCAGATGAATCAGATGCGCAATGACTTCCGAGTCCGTCTCGGAGCTGAAGCGATAGCCGCGCTCTTCGAGTTCGGCGCGCAGGCTCTCGTGGTTCTCGATGATGCCGTTATGCACTACGGCCACATCGTCTGACGCCTGCGGATGCGAGTTCCGTTCCGCCGGCACACCATGGGTTGCCCACCGGGTATGGGCAATCCCGGTGTTGCCAGTCTGGGGCGCGGCCTCTAGGCTGGCTTCGAGCTGAGCGACCTTGCCGACCGCGCGCGCGCGCCGCAGCTGATGATCGGCGCCCGTGACCGCAATGCCGGCAGAGTCATAACCACGATATTCCAGGCGCCGCAGCCCCTCGAGCAGTATGGGCGTGACATTGCGTTGCGCGACTGCACCAACGATTCCGCACATGGTGTATTCCTGAAAGTTTCCGGAAAAGTGTACGCCTGAGTCAGCGTTTGACCTTCTTTTGCGGCCGCTTCCAGGCCGCATAGGTCTTCTGTTCGCGGGCACGGCATAGCGTCAGCCCGTCTGCCGGCACATCCTTGGTGATCACCGACGCCGCCCCGATCGTTGCATGTTCCCCAATGGTGACGGGCGCGACCAGCGAAGAATTGGAGCCGACAAACACGCCGTCGCCGATGCGCGTCAGATGCTTGTTGGCGCCGTCGTAGTTGCAGGTGATGGTGCCGGCGCCAACATTGACCTCCGCACCCAGCTCGGCGTCGCCCACATAACTCAGGTGGTTGATCTTGCTCCCGCGGCCCACGCGCGCCTGCTTGGTTTCAACAAAGTTGCCGACCTTGGTCTGGTCCGCCAGCTCGGTACCCGGCCGCAGCCGTGCGAACGGGCCGATGTGCGTGTCGGCGCCGGCGGTTGCCCCCTCCAGCACCGAGTGCGACTCGACCACGGTGTCCGGCCCCAGCCGCACGTTTTTCAGCACGCAGTAAGGCCCGATGCGGACGCCATCTGCCAGCTCGACGCGCCCTTCCAGCACGCAGCCAACGTCAATATGCACATCGCGGCCATGCGTCAGCTCGCCGCGCAGATCGAAACGCGCCGGGTCGGCCAGTGCGAGCCCGGCTTGCAGCAGCGTGCGGGCCTGCCGCTGCTGATAGACGCGCTCCATGCGCGCCAGCTGCTCGCGGTCATTGACGCCTTCCACTTCCTCAACGGTAGCAGCGGTCACCGTAGCCACCTTGAGCCGCGCCTTGACCGCCATCGCCACGATGTCGGTCAAGTAGTACTCGCCTTTCGCATTCTTGTTGCCAACCTTGGCAATCCACGGCTTGAGGCGCTTGGCCGGTACCGCCATCAGCCCGGTGTTGATCTCACGGATCAGCTTCTGCCGTGCGTTGGCATCGTTCTCTTCGATGATGCCGGTGACCTGTCCGCGGCTGCGCAGTATGCGGCCGTAGCCCTTGGGCTGGGGGACTTCAACTGTGACCAGCGCCAAGGTCTTGCGACCGGCCTCCACCAGCGCGCGCAGCGTCTCGATGGAGATCAACGGCACATCGCCGTAGAGAATCAGCACCCGCGCGCCATCCGGAATCTGCGGCAGCGCCTGGGCAACCGCGTGCGCGGTCCCAAGCTGCTGCTTCTGCGGCGCCCAGTGCACCCGTCGCTCCAGGGGATAGGCTTGATCAAACCAGGTCTGCACCTGCTCGCCGCCGTGCCCGTACACCACGTGGATGCCGGCGGCATCCAGCGCCTGCGCCGCGGTCAGTACATGCGCCAGCATCGGCTTGCCGCCGACCTCATGCAGCACCTTGGGCCGGGCTGACTTCATGCGCGTGCCCTGGCCTGCAGCCAGCACGATCACATGCAGTGGATCCTGGATTGCAGCCTGCGCTGCCTTGGGCTTCATTGCCATCGTCCGGACTCGGGCTCCTCAAAGAAAAAGGCCGCGCATCAGCGCGGCCTCTACTGTACTGCGAGCGCGGGCTTTTAGCCTCGCCCCGGGTTCTTCAACTGCTTGACGAACTGCAGGCGTGCCGCGGCTTCGATCAACTCGGACTGCGCCTTGGCCAGATCCATCTCGGACTTGGCACCGGCCAGCTTCTCTTCCGCTGCCTGCTTGGCGCTGAGCGCCGAGGCCTCGTCCGCGTCCTTGGCGCGCATCGCGGTATCCGCCAGCACCGTGACCAGATGCGGCTGCACCTCGAGGATGCCGCCGCCGACGAAGAACGAAAGCTCTTCGCTGCCGTTCTGTACCCGCAAGGTGCCGGGCTTCATCGTGGTCAGCAACGGGGCGTGGCGCGGTGCAATGCCCACCTCACCCTGCGAGGCGGGCGCAAACACCATGGAAGCCTCACCGCTGTGGATGTGGCCTTCGGCGCTAACGATGTCGATGTGTAGTGCGGACATTTGGTTTCTCCAGTCGCCGTGCGGCGCCTTAGAGCTTCTTCGCCTTCTCGACGGCGTCGTCGATCGTACCGACCATGTAGAACGCCTGCTCAGGCAGGTGGTCCATTTCGCCGTCGACGATGGCGCGGAAGCCGCGGATCGTTTCCTTCAGCGAAACGTACTTGCCGGGCGAGCCGGTGAAGATTTCGGCGACATGGAACGGCTGCGACAGGAAGCGCTGGATCTTGCGCGCGCGGGCAACGGCCTGCTTGTCCTCTTCAGACAGTTCGTCCATACCCAGAATCGCGATGATGTCCTTCAGCTCCTTGTAGCGCTGCAGCACGCCCTGCACATCGCGGGCGGTGTTGTAGTGCTCGTTGCCGATCACGTTCGGATCGAGCTGGCGCGAGGTCGAATCCAGCGGATCCACAGCCGGGTAGATACCCAGCGAAGCGATATCACGCGACAGCACCACCGTCGAATCCAAGTGCGCGAAGGTCGTGGCCGGAGAAGGATCGGTCAGATCGTCCGCGGGCACGTACACGGCCTGGATCGAGGTGATGGAGCCCTTCTTGGTGGAGGTGATGCGTTCCTGCAGCACGCCCATTTCCTCGGCCAGCGTCGGCTGGTAGCCCACCGCTGACGGCATACGGCCGAGCAGTGCCGACACTTCGGTACCGGCCAGCGTGTAGCGATAGATGTTGTCGACGAAGAACAGCACGTCACGGCCTTCGTCTCGGAAGAACT
>JBFJKG010000334.1:0-3129 GCA_041635075.1 Solimonas sp. | reverse complement strand
GCCCGGCGCGCCGTGGCACTGGCACGTCAGCATCGTGGCGTGGTGGTTGCGGCCGGCGGTGACGGCACCATCAACGCCGTGGCACAGGCGGTCCATGGCAGCGATTGCCCTCTGGGCGTGATCGCGCTTGGCACCTTCAACTACTTTGCCCGGGTTCATGGCATCCCGCAGGGGGCTGAGGCGGGCGCACGCGCACTGCTGCACGCCCAGTGTGAACCGGTACAGGCCGGTCTGGTCAACGACCAGCTGTTTCTCGTCAACGCCAGTCTCGGCCTCTATCCGCAGTTGCTCCAGGATCGCGAGGCCTACAAGCGGCAACTCGGCCGCAGCCGCACTGTTGCGATGATTGCCGGAATCGCCACGCTACTGCGCGAGTTTCGCCAGTTGCGGCTGGAGATTAAAACCGATGGCACGACGCGGCACCTGCGCACTCCGACCCTGATCGTGGTCAACAATCAACTGCAACTCGAACGACTCGGCTTTGCCGAAGCCGACGCGTTGCGACACGGACAACTGGTCGGCATAGCGATCAAACCGATCGATAGCGCTGCGATGCTGGGCCTGTTGCTGCGCGGACTCCTGGGCAGTCTTGGCGAGGCCAAGCATGTCATGAGCCTGCCGCTGCGAAACCTGACGGTGCGCCCGTTGGCCAGACGGCGCATCAAGCTCGCCGTCGACGGCGAAATCCTGCGCATGACGACCCCGCTGGTGTTCACGGTCGCGCCGCAGCCGCTGTTGCTGCTGAAGCCACGCCCGGAAGATCGCGCCGAGATCCAATGAGCCGGCTACTGCAGATATCCGATACGCACTTCGGCACCGAACAACCCCCGGTACTGGAGGCGCTGCTGACCTTTGCGCGCGAACATGCCCCGGATGCACTGGTGCTCTCCGGCGACATCACTCAGCGTGCGACGACCCGGCAGTTTGCGGCCGCACGGCGCCTGGTCGAGCAGCTGGCGATTCCGCATCGGCTGGTGATACCCGGCAATCACGACATTCCATTGTTCAATCTCTGGCGTCGTATGCACGCCCCCTACGCTCGATTCCGAGAGGCGTTCGGTCCGGATCTGGAGCCGATACTGGACACCTCCGACTGGCTGATTGTCGGGGTCAACACCACACGCGCCTGGCGCCACAAGGATGGCGATGTCTCCGACCGGCAGATCCTGCGCGTTAGCGAGCAACTGCAGCGCGCGCAGCCTGGGCAATTGCGCATCGTGGTCACTCACCAGCCGGCGCAGGTCGCACGGCAGCGCGACGCCCACAACTTGCTGCACGGGCATGACGCCGCCTTGCAGTCGTGGATCGCAGCGGGCGCTGACATCGTCATGGGCGGACACATCCATTTGCCTTATGTCTGTGCGCTACACGACGCCTATCCGAACCTGCGACGGCGCGCATGGTGCGTGCAAGCCGGCACCGCGATCTCGCGCCGCATCCGCCGCGAGGCCCCCAACTCCGTGAACCTGATCCACTACTCAGCAACGGGCGGCGAGGCGAAGGCGCAGCTTGAACGCTGGGATTTCCAGGCCACATGCGGCCGGTTCCAGCAGGTTTCAGTGCACGCGCTGAGCTTGGATCACGCGACGCAGCCCCGCAGCCGCCATGAAGCAGAGCCGCGGCCCAGGTAACGGCCGACGGCTTCCGTTGCCACCGCGCTTACGCACACAATTCAGCATGACCTCACGACCCCCTCCGGCTGCGCTGGCCACCCGCTTGCTGACTGAGCAGCTGCGGCGGAAAGAAGAAGCGTTAGGTCATGCATTGACCAGCCCAGAGGCTGATGCCACTGCCATAAACGCGGGCGGCGCGCTGCTGGCGCGTATTCAGGCGCGGGCGCTGGCCATGCCAGGCGCCGATGTCGAGCGTCAGCACCTGCAGCAATTGCTGCAACTGGGCCGTGGCCTGGCCGTAGCGGCCCTGCTGCTGGCCCTGAGCGCCGGATTTGCGGTTGCCAGCTCAGCGCTCAATGCCAGCCGCCCCGCCAGCCTGCCCCTGGTGCTGGCCAGCCTGGTCGGCATTAACCTGCTAAGCCTCATGCTATGGATCATCCTGCAGGCGGGCCGCAACCCTGCGTCCGCCACGCTGAGTCGGCTGTACCGATGGGCGTGGCAGAGACTGGAGCGGCACCTGCCGCCACCGCCCGACGCCACCGATACCCACCGCACCAGCGCCGTCGACATGATCGTCACCAGCGTCGGCGGCCGCTGGCTCGCCGGCACGCTGGTGCACGCGCTCTGGCTCGCCTTTACGGTCGGCAGCCTGCTCGCCTTGGCCCTGCTGTTGAGCGTGCGCGCCTACATGCTGAGCTGGGAAACGACCTTGCTGGCACCGCAGGCGCTGCGGTTCTGGGCGGAGCTGCTGTCCTGGGGGCCTGCGCTGCTCGGCATCACGACGCCGGCGCTACCACAAACCCCGACGGTTACCGATGCAGCGCAGCTGCAGGCATGGTCGCAATGGCTGCTGGCTGCAGTGCTGGTCTATGGCGCGCTGCCACGCGCGGTCGCCCTCGCCGGTTGCGCGCTGGCGTTGCGCAGCCGGCTGCGGGCATTCGGCAGCGACGTCGCCGCGCCCGGTTACGCACGCCTGCGGGCACGGCTGATGCCGGACCATCGCGCGCTCGGAGTGATCGATGCTGCGCCACCTGAGGCGCCGGTACTCGAGTCCGTAAAGAAGGCTCCGCAGCCGCTGGCTGGCGTCGTACACGGACTCCATCTGGAAGGAGCCGACGGCACGAGCGCCCCGCCCTTGCCCGATGTGCAATGGCGCTGGCTCGGCTCGGTGGATGATGCAAGCAGCCGCGCCGCCGCCATCGCCGAGCTGCGCCGCGATGCGGCGCGGCAACTTGCAATCGTGGTACCGGCGACGACCACACCCGACCGCGGGATCGAACGCTACACCCGCGATCTGATGGCCGAGATCACCGGCCCCACCCGGGTTCTGGTCGCGGACGTAGCGACCCTACGCACCCGCAGCGCAGACGCTGGCCAGCAACGCCTGCGCGACTGGCAGGCGCTGGCACGGCGCATAGGCGCCGACTTCGAAGTGCTGCCCGAACCGGAGCAGCCCTGATGCGTACCGATACGGTCCACATCGCCATCGTTGGCCATACCAATACCGGCAAGACCT
>JBFJKG010000333.1:0-3145 GCA_041635075.1 Solimonas sp. | reverse complement strand
CTGGATGATTACTCCGGCACGTTCGGCGACATTCCGCTGATTGAGCCGAGCTACATCTACGCGCTGGGCAAGGGCTATGCGGTGATGTCCACCGCACTCGCCAACACCGGGCACAACTGCGATGTCGCGCTCAATGCCGAATCGATCATGATGGCCAAGGAGCGCTTCGTGGAGCAGTACGGCCCGCTGCGCTACACCATCGGCACCGGCTGTTCCGGCGGTTCGATCGCGCAGGTCACCATCGCCAACGCCTACCCCGGCCTCTATCAGGGCCTGCTGACAATGTGCGCCTACCCGGATTCGCTCTCCGCAGGCCTGCAGTTCGCCGACCTGCACCTGATGCGCAAGTATTTCGAGGCCCCCGACCGCTGGGCCCCGGGCGTCATCTGGAACCCGGTGCTATGGGGCCCGGTGGAAGGCCACCTGACGCACGTCAACGCCGTGGTTGCGGATACCGGGCTGTTCCAGGACGCGACACGCGTCACCGGCGATTGCGTGGGCGACGACAGCTACGATCCGGAAACCAATCCCACGGGCCAGCGCTGCGGCATCATCGAGTGGATACCGCACATCCTCGGCGAGCGCGACCCCGCTGTCTGGTCGGACGTGGAGAAGCAGATCGGGCGCGGCTTTACCGGCATTCCGCTGGGCAACACTGGCGTGCAGTATGGCCTCAACGCCCTGCGTGCGGGACTGATTACGCCGGCCATGTTCGTTGACCTCAACGTCAAGATCGGCGGCCTGGATGTCGATATCCAGCCGCAGGCTGCGCGCACCAAGGCCGATCCGCTGGCGGTGGCCAACGCCTATCGCAGCGGCATGATCGACATGGCGAACAATCTCGACACCGTTGCGATCATCAATTTCGTTGGCCCCGATCCGGGCATCGCACATGATTCAGTGCACGCGTGGTGGGTGCGCTGGCGCATCGAGCGCGAGCACGGCAGCGCGCGCAATCACGTCATGTGGGCGGGCCCGGTGCCGCTGCTGGGCGACGTCCAGTACGTGTACAAGGGGCTCGACGCGATGGACCGCTGGCTGGCCAATGTCGAGGCCGATACCTCCGATACGCCACTGGCCGACAAGCTCTCGCGCAACCGCCCCGGTGATGTGCAGGACAGCTGCGCCCTGGCCGATGGGCAGCGCATTCTGGGACAGGAATGCATCGACCTCGTACAGCCGATATACGCCTATGGCACGCCCCGCACGGTGGCCGGCGATACCCGCACTGCGGACAACTTCGATTGCTTCCTCAAGCCGCTGGATCGCAGCGATGACTATGGCCTCATTCCGTTCACCGACGATCAGTGGCAACAGCTCCAGGAAGTCTTCGCAGACGGCGTCTGCGACTACCGTGCGCCGGGCCAGGGCAAGCAGAAGACGGTGTCCTGGTTGACCTACGTGGACAGCAACGGTCGCATGGTCGTCGGTGGCAAACCCCTGCCCGCACCGCCAGCAAAGTCAGCCACCGGAACCCAAGCGCCTGCCTTCATCTATCCGGTGCGGGATCGCTAGCGCGGTTGCGCGAGGCCCCCACGGTGTCGCAATGGCGCGCCACCTCGTCCGCATCCAACCCCGCCGGGAAGTCCCGGCGGGGGCTTCCGAGCCCATTAGCATGCTCTGAGCCATCATCTGTATTTCGGGGCCATACTTCCTGCATGCCGAAAACGCTGCGAATCGCCCGGCAGAGCGGGAAGTGCCGATATCACTAGATAACTAGAAACGATGGCTTTTCTTTAGTGCCGACAGAAGCTGACTGAATGAGTGACTTCCGTGAAGCGGCCCCTGCGTTCAGAAGGGCCGAATTTCGAAGTGACGTCCAGGCGCTACGCGCAGTTTCAGTAGCCGCTGTCTTGATTTTCCATCTTTGGCCTGCGGCCCTTACGGGCGGTTACGTGGGCGTGGATGTTTTCTTCGTCATCAGCGGCTTTCTGATTGGCTCGCAGCTCTTCCGCGAGATCGAGAACACCGGGAACATCCACCTTCTGACGTTCTGGAAACGCCGTATTCGTCGCCTCCAACCTGCGGCACTGCTAGTGCTCGCCTTTAGCCTCATTGGCACTTTTCTTTGGGCGCCGCGTGGGGCGTGGGTCGGCTGGCTACAAGAAATCATCGCGTCCGTCCTTCAGTTGCAGAACTGGCTGCTGGGATACAACGCTGTGGACTACCTGGCCGCAGGGGATGAGAAATCGCCAGTTCAGCACTACTGGACCCTTTCAGTCGAAGAGCAGTTCTATGTGCTGTTCCCATTGCTGCTGCTAGCAGTGGTTCGCCTCGCAAAGCGCTTGAGAGGAAACACCCTCACCGCCATCGGCCTTTGCCTGATCTTAACGGTGCTTTTTTCCTTGGCATATTCGTTGTGGCACACCGCCACCTCGCCAAGCATGGCCTATTTCAATACATTCGCGCGCGCTTGGGAGTTCGCTTGCGGCGCGTTGTTGGCGCTATACCCTCGCCGTCCTAGCGCGTTAGTTGGAAGTGTCGCGGCACCTCTGGGACTGTCGCTGATTGTCGCAAGCAGCTTCTCTTACGATTCCGGAACGGCCTTTCCAGGGTCCGCTGCGTTGTTGCCGGTGACGGGGGCCATGCTGTGCCTGTGGGCAGGTCCGGGCTCGACCCTACAAAAGCTGGGAAACGTTCGCCTGGTCTCCGCTCTTGGGCGCTGGTCGTACTCGGTCTATCTTTGGCACTGGCCGCTAATCATCCTCGCGCCTTGGGCGTTGATACATTGGCCATTTGATCTCGCAAGTCCATACATCGGCGACAACGGTCGCCCTGTTGTTATCGCCTTCTTAAGCGTTCTACTCGGGTGGCTGAGCACGAAGTTCGTCGAAGATCCGGTGCGCTACTCAGGAACCCGCCTATCGGGCCGCAACCGCAAGCGGTTCGCAGCCGCAGGAGCGTGTGCTTTGGCTCTACTCTGCGCCGCCTTCACGGTGGTTCTACAAGACGAACCAAGCGACAAGGCAATCACTGACGAGCAACACGCGCATGTGATGTCGCTGCCCATCGACGCGCTACCGCCATGCTTTGGCGCTTCAGCAATGGACCCTAACAACAAAGGCTGCCACAACCCGGCGCTGGGACAATCCGTTTTCCCTGTTGCATCACGAATCGCCAAAGACGATGCAAACCGTCAAGAGTG
>JBFJKG010000332.1:0-3147 GCA_041635075.1 Solimonas sp. | reverse complement strand
GCCCACCGCCGGCCACGCACACAGCACGGCGTGACCCAGGCCGAGCGCCTCGGCCTGGCGGATGAAGATGCAGGTTACGCCCGGCGGCACGATGTCCTGCACCGTCTCCAGCAGCTTGGTCTTGCCGCGGGCCTCCAGCTCAGCCTCCAACTCGTAGGCTTTGTCGAAGTGATCCATGATCGAGTTCTTCGAGCGCCCCGTGATGAAAATCAGCTCCTGGGCTCCGGCGTGAATCGCCTCCTGGACCGCGTACTGGATCAGCGGCTTGTCAACGATCGGCAGCATTTCCTTGGCGCTCGCCTTGGTAGCCGGCAGAAAGCGCGTGCCGAGACCGGCAACCGGGAAGACTGCTTTTCGTATGCGCATGTACAGAGCTCCTTTGAGGGAACCGCCAGTTTAGCGCAGCACTCCCGATAGATGGACCTTGTCCGAATTGCGCGACAACAGCGCATAGTCCAGACCGTCGTCGGTCTTCCGGTATTTCAACGCCACACGACCCGGCAGAAACAGCGGTTGCTTGAACTGCACTTCTAGCAGCCGCGGCGTGCTCCCAAGGCTCGGCTCCAGCAATGCCGCACAGCGCGCCAACGACCACATGCCATGCGCAATATGGCGCTTGAAGCCGAACAGCTTGGCCGGCAGCGCCGCCAGGTGTATCGGGTTGTAGTCCTTGCCGATACCGGCATATCGACGGCCGATATCCCCTGGGGCATCGAACGCCTGGTACTCGGACAACGGGCTGGGTGCAGGCGCCAGCCGCGCCGCAGCACCGCCCTTGGGTCCCGGCACTCGGAACAGAATGGTGCTGGTCTCGCGCCAAAGCGCCACGCCGTCCAGTTCAAACTGGGTCTGCAAATCGAACTCCAGGCCTTGGCGCACATCGCGCGACTCGCCCAACGTGACCTGCACGTCATAACGCTGATCAGCCGCCAGCGCGCGATCCTGCTCGATACGATTGCGTATGTGCACCAGCCCCAGCAGTGGCAGCGGGAACGCCTTCGCCGTCATCATCTGCAGGTGGAGCGCACCGGCCATGACATGCGGAAAGGTGATCGGCAGCTGATCGCCACCCTCGGCGAATCCGCAGACCTCCCGGTATGCAACCAGATGGGCAGGATCAACCGCCAGCCCTTCCACACGGCTGCTCAGAGCCGGCAACGCGGGTTTGCCCTTGGGCCGCTTGAACAGGGTCGTGGCAGCCTTGAGATAAAGGGTCTCTGCGGACGGCATCTGCGGCGAGGTATGGCTCATGCGATTTCTCTGAGGGGCTTCAATTGGTCACTAAGGTATAACGCGATCCATCACCAGCGGCCACGGCCGATCGGCCTGTTCGCGGCTGATGCTGAGGCGACCTTCGAGGTCGCCGCTGACTGCTTCGGCACCGCCGCTGCGGCTAAGGCGCGCCACCACGGTCCAGCGCGGAAACTGCGACAGACGCAGTTCGGGTGTCATCGCCATGGCCTCGGTCAACCGCACCTGCAGCGGCAGTTTCGGTGCCTCCAGGCGCTGCACGGCCAGCGGCATCGGTGGGCCCTGCTCTGCGCGCGCAAAGACAAACAAGGTCATTCCGTCGGCCAGCAAAGGCTGGAGGGTCGGCGCCAGACTTACATCCAGCACCAATTCAGGGCCCGCCACTACTACAGCTGCCGGCAGCTCACGCCCAGCCAGCTCCGCGAGCTGCGGCAGGCGTTGCTCCAGCAGGGCTGCGATCTCGGGGGGCAGCGGCTGCGCACGCAGCGTGAGCCACGCGTCCAGCGCGGTGTCGTAGTCACCGCCTTGAGCAGCAGCCAGCCCCAGATACAGCAGCGCGCGCGGATGCTTGGGGTCAGCCTGAAGCGCGCGTTCGAACAGCGCTCGGCTACCGGCCAGATCGCGAGGCTCGGTCAGCAGCGCCCGGGCCTCGCCTTCGGCCACCAACCAGTCGGCCTGAGGGGCCTCTAGATTCGCCGCGTTGGCGCGCGCCCATGCGGTAGCCGCGTCCTGGCCGCGGCCCAGTACCGAATAGGACCGCCCCAGCATCGCCCAGCCTTCGGCATCGTCAGGCTCCGCCTGCAGCCGCTGCTCCAGGCCCGCCACCATGTCGGCAACCATGTGCTGCTGAGCGGCGCTCGGGTCGCGCTCCGCAAGTTCGATCAGCTCAACGGTACGCCAGCTGCCGGCCTGCCAATACCCCAGACCGGCCAGCACTGCGAGTACCAGCACGGCCGCTGGCAGTGCCACCAGACGCCGCGGCGTAACCACCTCGGGCCGAGCGGCAATGTCAGCCTCAAGCAGTTGCGCGGCGGCCTCCAGGCGCAGTTCCTCCACGGCGGACGCCTCCACCACATCGGCGTCCAACTCCTGAGCAATCTCCGCTAACCGGCCGTGATAGGCCGTGGCATTGGCTCGGCGCCGGCGAATGCTGCCGTCAACGTCGCGGCGCAGATACGGGCGTACCAACACCAGGCTGACCACCACCAGTACAGCCAGTACTGCTAAGGCAAAATTCACGTGCGCTCGCGCTCCTCATCCAGCAATCGTTGCAAGCGCGCCGGATCAACCGCGGCGGCCGTCGCCGACCGGCGCTTGCGCACAAATCCCAGCGCGAACGCCAGCGCCACCACCAGCAGCACAAAAGGCCCCAGCCACAACAGCCAGGTGCTGGCCTTGAACGGTGGACGATACAGCACGAAGTCACCGTAGCGATCAGTCAGATAGTCACTGATCTCGGCATTGCTGCGCCCCGCGACCAGCTGTCGGTGCACCTGGTCGCGCAGATCGGCGGCCAGCGGTGCATCTGAATCGGCGATGCTTTGGTTCTGACAGACCAGGCAGCGCAGTTCGTTGACCAGCTGCTGGTAGCGTTGCTGCTGCTCGACGGTGAGGGTCTCGCTCTCAAGACGATCCCGCATCGCGGTTTGAGCGCCCGCGTTCAGGCTCAGCAGCAGCAATAGCAGCAGGCCTGCACGTGTCATTGAGCGGCTCCGCGCATCAGCGGTTGAATCCGCTCGCGCCAGGCGGCTTCGGTCAGCGGTCCGATCTGCTTGAACACGATCACGCCGTTCGCATCGAGCACGAAGGTCTCAGGCACGCCGTAAACCCCCCAGTCCAGTCCGACCTGACCCTGCGGGTCCGCCGCCAGCAAGCGGAACGGATTGCCATGCCGCG
>JBFJKG010000331.1:0-3149 GCA_041635075.1 Solimonas sp. | reverse complement strand
GGAACGGCATCAGGCATTTGACGTAGCCACGGCGCAGTTCCTGAACCTTGAGTCCGCTGCGCTGCACGAACGCAATGCCGGTTTCCAGCAATCGGGTGGCGGGGCCTAAATCCATTTTGCGATCTCCTGCGTATAAGGGGTCGAAGTCTAAACAAACTATGGCCATGACCTTTACCACCGCTTTTGGATTGACCGTGCTGATCGTGTTTGCCGCCAAGACCTTGGCCTGGGCGATACAACGGCGTACCCGCAATGCCGGCATCGTCGATGCCATCTGGGCCTGGACCTTGGGCGGCCTGGCGCTCGTGTATGCGCTGGCGGGCACCGCCCCGTTCGAGGTCCGTGCCTTGCTGGGCGTGATGGGCGGGCTTTGGGGGCTGCGGTTGGGTTGGCATTTGTGGCAGCGCAATCACGGCAAGGCCGAAGACTGGCGCTATGCGCGGTTCCGAAAGGAATGGGGCGAACGGGCCGATTTCAATATGTTCTGGTTCTTCCAATTCCAGAACCTGTTCACGCTGGCGCTTTCTGCAGCGGCCTTCGCCACCGTGGCCTACCGCAGTGACAGCCCGGGTGTGGTCGCGATGATCGCGGCAGTAGCGTTGTGGCTGATCTCGATCGCGGGCGAGTCCTTGGCCGACGGGCAAATGGAGCGCTTCCGCGCCAACCCCGCCAACAAGGGGCGGGTCTGTCGTGACGGCCTATGGCGCTACTCGCGGCACCCCAACTATTTCTTTGAGTGCGTGCAGTGGCTGGCATATGTGCCGCTGGCGCTCGACGCGCCCTACGGTTGGCTGGTGCTGTTCGCGCCAGTCGTTATGGCCGGTCTGCTGCTCAAGCTGTCTGGTGTGCCGCTGATGGAAGCCGAGATGGCCCAGCGCAAGAAGGGCTATGCCGAGTACATGCGCACCACGCCGATGCTGATTCCCTGGCCGCCGAAAGCGCCCTGATGGGTGGAGAGGCAGCTGTTTCCCGTTTTCTTTATGACTGTATCTGGACCTTATGAATCTTATTGATCTTTGCGAGCGCGGCTACATCCCCGACGGCCTGTCGCGCCTGGGCATGCGCCAGTTGATGAAACAGCGGTTGGTTGATGAGGCCAGCGGCGATGGTGAGCAGCGCTCGCAGCGCTTCAACCGCTTCCTGGCGGAATTGCGCAGCAGTCCAATTGCCGTGGAGACCGGTGCTGCCAACGAACAGCACTACGAGGTGCCGGCTCAATTCTTTCATCGCCACCTCGGGCCGCGCCTGAAGTACTCCTGTGCCCTGTACCCCACCGGCAACGAGACCTTGGCGCAAGCCGAGGAACTCATGCTGAACCTGTATGCGGAGCGCGCGGGCCTGCAGGACGGTCAACGCATGCTGGACCTCGGCTGCGGCTGGGGCTCGCTGTCATTGTGGCTGGCCGAGCGGTATCCGAACTCGCAGGTGGTGGGGCTCTCCAACTCCAATGGCCAGCGTGAGTTCATCCTGAAACGCGCGGCCGAGCGCGGCCTCAACAACCTGACGATACTCACCGGCAATATCGTTGACTTCGAGTTCCCGGCGGTGGGCGTGAACGGCGGCTTTGATCGCGTGTTGTCGATCGAGATGTTCGAACACATGAAGAACTACGGCCTGTTGCTGGCCAAGATCGCGCGCTGGATGAACGACGACGCCAAGCTTTTCATCCATATCTTCGTGCACAAGCTGCTGGCCTATCATTTCCAGGTGGCCAATCAGACCGACTGGATGAGCCAATACTTCTTCACCGGTGGCACGATGCCCAGCGAGAACCTGCTGCTGAACTTCCAGGACGATGTCCGGCTGGAGCAGCAGTGGTGGGTCGGTGGCACGCATTACGAGCGCACTTCCAATCATTGGCTCGCCGGCATGGATGCCCATAAGGACGAGATCATGGAGATCTTTCGCAGGGGCTATGGCAAGGATGCGGCAATCTGGGTGCAGCGGTGGCGCATGTTCTACATGGCCGTCGCCGAGTTATTCGGCTACGCCGGCGGCAACGAGTGGGGCGTGGCGCACTACCGCTTTGCCAAGCGTGGGCATGGATGCGGCTGATACGGCAGCATGGCACGCTGGGAATCGAACCTGAACATATGAGGGGATGCATAGCATGATTCGTTCGCTCGCCATACTGGGTTTGCTGCTGGCGTTGCCTGCGGCGGCCGAGACCGTAACCGTGCGTTTCTATGGCTATGCCTACGATCTGGAGACGGATCGCTATCTCTACACCGAGGTGCATCAGCAGCAGGTCACAGACGGCCGCTGGACCGGGGGGCGCATCGACTACTACCTGCCGGATGGCCGCAAGCTGGGCGAGAAGCCCCTGGACTTCTCCAAGGATCCCTATGTTCCGGTATTCCAGTTGGATCTGCCGCTGGAGGGCTATATGGAGGGGATCACCGACAGCGGTGATCCTATCGTCATGCAGCGCCGTGAAGGTCAGGGTGCGGGAGTGGAACGCAGATCCGTGCAGCGTGACGGCCCCACCTGCGCGGACTCCGGCTTTCATGCCTTTCTGGTTGCGAATTTCGACCGCTTGATGGCCAAGGAAACCGTGAATCTGCGCCTGGCCGTAGCGGGCAGCCTGGATCAGTTCAAGTTTCGCGCGCGTCGCATTGGGGATACCCAGTTCGAAGGCAAACCCGCGGTGCGCTTCTATATCGAACCGGATTCGCTGCTGCGGTTCCTGGTGGACCCGCTGGAACTGACCTACGATCCTGCTGAGCGCAAGCTGCTGGAATATCGCGGCGTGTCCAATATCCGTGATCCCAGAACCGGCAAGACCTATCTGACCCGCACCGCTTACTATTCGGAGGTGCCGAAGAACATCGGCAAGCTGCCGCCACTGGAGCCCTGATGCGTCAACTGTCATTTCTCTTTCTAGGCCTCGGCCTGAGCGCTCTGCTGCTGACCGCCTGCGGCGATCGCAAACCTTCACCGGTGGTAGAGCCAACCCCTGCGGCCACCACGGCCCCCGCTTCGCCACCGCCTGCGGCACATGCCCTGACGTTTGATGAAGCGCGCACGCTGGCGGCGCAGCGCCAGGTTCCGCTGCTGCTCGATTTCCATGCGCCGTGGTGCTACTCCTGCTACTACATGGCCACCCACGTGCTGAACGGCGTGGAATGGGAGCAGGTCGAGCGCCGCGC
>JBFJKG010000330.1:0-3150 GCA_041635075.1 Solimonas sp. | reverse complement strand
TACGCGCATGGATGCCAAGGTCGGCATCGATGAATTTGTGCTCGGCTACTTCGTCATTGCCGCGCGCGTACCCAGCGGTGAGCTGGCAGGGCGCATGTGCGACGAGGCCCTGCAACTGGAAGACGCCTTGCGCGCACGTGGTGCCTTTGACGACCCTGCCAGCTTCCATCCGGCGCCGCCGGCACCGGATGAGACCTACGTCGAGAAAGCGCGGATCTACGGGCATGACTATGAGGTGCTGCGCTTTGACAGCGACTTCACGCCCGATGCCTCGATTCCGGGTGCGGCTCGCTGGAAAGGCCTGCGCCAGAATCAGGAATGCCATGTGCGTGTGCTGCGCCATCCCGGCAAGCCTCGGCCCTGGTTGCTGTGCGTGCACGGCTACCGCATGGGTTCCGCGTGGATGGACCTTGGCTTGTTCTCGCCGTCGTGGCTGCATCGCCGCCTGGGCCTGAACATCATTCAACCGGTGCTACCGCTGCATGGCCCGCGCAGTGCAGGTCTGCGCTCCGGCGATCTGTTCCTGGACGGCGACCTGCTGGACCTGGTCTTTGCCGAATCGCAGACGCTGTGGGATTTGCGGCGCTGCCTGGCCTGGCTGCGCGCGAACGAGGAAAGCCCGAAGATCGGTGTGCTGGGCTATTCCCTCGGCGGCTATAACACCGCCTTGCTGAGCAACTTCGAATCGGATCTGGACTTCGCGGTCGCCGGCATTCCGGTCATTGATTTTGCCCAGACCCTGTGGCGCGTGATGCCGCCGGGGCATCTGAACTACTTTGCCCAGCGTGGCCTGGATGAGGCCCGCTACCGCAGCATTCTGGCACCGGTTTCACCGCTCACGCTGCCCTCGCTGCTACCCCAGGAAAAGCGCCATATCTTTGCCGCCACCGGCGATCGGATTGTTTCACCTGCGCATCCGCTGCTGCTATCCAAACACTGGGACGTGCCGGTGAGCTGGTATCAGGGCTCGCATCTGTCAGTGCGCCATGAGCACGACGCCCGCGAAGCCATCCGCATGGCCATGCTCGGGGCGGGCTGGCCGCTGGAGTAGAATCCAGCGTTACTTCCGTCATGTTCTGATTACCCGCCATCTATATGAAACGCGCCGCCATTACCGGCACCGGATTGTTCACGCCTGCCGAATCCATTTCCAACGACGAACTGGTCGCCTGTTTCAATACCTACGTCGAGCGCTATAACGCCGAGCACGCGGCAGCCATCGCTGCTGGAACCACGGTGGCGCTGGCACCCTCGAGCACCGAGTTCATCGTCAAGGCGTCGGGTATCAAGGCGCGCTACGTCGTCGACAAGGCCGGCGTGCTCGACGTCAACATCATGCGCCCGCGCATTGAGAATCGCGGCAACGACCAGCTTTCGCTGATGGCCGAGATGGGTGTTGCTGCTGCCCGTCAGGCGCTGGAGCGCGGCGGCCGTGAGGGCAGCGAGATCGATCTGGTGATCGTTGCCGCTTCGGACATGCAGCGCGCGTATCCCGCCATGGCGGTAGAGATCCAAAGTGCCCTGGGAGCGGGCGGCAGCGCCTACGACATGAACGTGGCCTGCGCCTCGGCGGCGTTCGGTGTGCAGGCGGCAGTCGATGCCATTCGCCTGGGCAATGCGCGCGCGGCGCTGGTGATCTCGCCCGAAATCTGCAGCGGCCACTTGAACTGGCGCAACCGCGACTGTCATTTCATCTTTGGCGATGCCGCGACCGCGATGCTGATCGAGCCGCTGGACGAACAGCCCGCACGTGGCACGTCGGCGCGGTTCGAGGTGCTGGGCACGCGTCTGCGCACAGTGTTCTCCAACAATATCCGCAATAACTTCGGCTTTCTGAACGAGTGCGAGCAGCCGCCACGGCCGTGGAACGACGTGCTGTTTGCCCAGGAAGGCCGCAAGGTGTTCAAGGAAGTGGTGCCGATGGTTTCGGAACTGATCCAGACCCACCTCGGCGAGCTTGGGCTGGCGCCGGACGGTGTGCGCCGGTTCTTCCTGCACCAGGCCAATCTCAGCATGAACCAGTTCATTGCACGCAAGGTCTTAGGCCGTGAACCTTCCACAGAAGAGGCCCCGGTGATCCTCGACGAGTATGCCAACACCAGCTCGGCCGGCTCGGTCATCGCCTTCCACAAACACCATGCAGACCTGCAGGCCGGCGAGATTGCCGTTCTGTGTGCCTTCGGTGCCGGCTACTCGGCCGGCTCGGTGGTCATGAAGCGCCTGTAGTTCAAATCGGAGCCGTCGTCCCAACCCCATGAGTGAAAACAAGTCCTTTATTCGCCGCGTCTTCGGCTTCATCTGGGGCACCGTGGTTTTTGTGTTCAGAACCCTGGTGGTGCTGAGCCTGATTGCGTCGTTGACCCTGCTGTGGCTGACCTTCAAGGGCGGCCGGCCGATGACGGTCGAGGATAACGTTGCCCTGATCCTGGCGCCGACCGGCGTACTGGTGGAGCAGGTGGACGAGGACCCGAGCCAGCGGTTCCTGCAGGACATCAGCGGCGAGCAGCCGGCCCAGTCCAAGCTGTCTGACCTGATCGAGGCGCTGCAGACCGCCAGGGACGACCCCCGCATCAACTTTGTCGTACTGAAGTTTGACGGGCTCTGGGGCGCGGGTTTGCCGCAGCTGGAGGAGCTCGCAGTCGAGATGCGCGCCTTCCGCGACTCGGGCAAGAAGATCGTCGCCTACGGCCCGTGGTATGACCAGCCGCACTATTACGCTGCCGCCCAGGCCGACGAGATCGTCATCGACCCGATGGGCATCGTCGCGGTGGAGGGTTACAGCCTGTACGGCAACTACTTCAAGGAAGCGCTGGACAAGCTTGGTGTCGACATCCACGTCTTCCGCGTTGGCGAGTACAAGTCTGCCGTAGAGCCGTTTACCCGGAATGACATGTCGGCTGAGGCGCGCAGTGCGAATCTCGACTGGCTGGGCGACCTATGGCGCGACTACGGCGCCGCCATTGCGCAGGGCCGCCAGCTGCCGGATACGACGGCCGACGACTACGTGCGCGATCTGCGGGCCGGCCTGACCAAGAATGGCGGCGATGCCGCGGCCTACGCCAAGGATCACGGCTGGGTTACGCATATCGAAACGCTGACCGACTTCCGTACCCGCATGTCCGAGATCGTCGGTCGGGACGAAGATCACGG
>JBFJKG010000329.1:0-3155 GCA_041635075.1 Solimonas sp. | reverse complement strand
GCCGATGCTCAAGGCCCGCCGCCGTCTCGGCGCCGAACATCAGATCGAGCAGGTCGGCAGCAAGCTGCGCGCGATGATGCCGTGGATCGCCAAGAACAAGCTGGTCGACAAGACCAAGAACTGAGTCGGACCGACCGGGCTCCCGCTGAAGCCTTGGTCGGCAGGGCAGCAAGTGGTCCAGAGAGCCTCCGCAAGGAGGCTCTTTTTTTGTGCGCCTGCGATACTTGACGCTTAAGTCCCGGAGAAGGAAAGTCATGGATATCCGCATCGGCCACGGTTTCGATACGCATCGCCTGGAAGCGGGCGATGGCGTTACCCTGGGTGGCGTGCGCATTGACTGCGCCTATCACATCGTCGCGCATTCCGATGGTGACGTCCTGATTCACGCCTTGTGCGATGCCTTGCTGGGCGCCATTGGCGGGGGGGACATCGGCAAGCTGTTTCCGGACAGCAATCCCCAGTACCGCGGCATTGCCAGTATCACCCTGCTGGCCGAAGTGGTGCGCCGCGTGCAGGCCAGCGGCTACAGCGTAGGAAATGCCGACCTGACGCTGATTGCCGAGGCTCCGCGTGTGTCGGCCCATACCGCCGCCATGTGCGCGTGTCTTGCGGAGGCGCTGGGAGTGGCACCGCCTCAAGTCAACGTCAAGGCCACGACCAACGAGGGGATGGATGCTATTGGTCGCAAGGAAGCACTGGCAGCGCACGCGGTGGTGCTGCTCAGAAAGAGCTGACTCCGCGCGTTGACGGGGGCATCAGCACAGGGGGCTGCCTGGGCTTTCCATCCGTCGCGTACGGCAACCTTGGATTGTCGCGCGGCATGACCGCGCATACACTGCCTCCATGCTGCAACCGGTTACCCTCAAACAATCCTCGCGTCTCTCCAGCCGTGCTCGTCGCGATACCCGCGAAGAGATACTGAACTGCGCCGAGGAGTTGCTGCAGCGCCGTGGCTATAACGGCTTCAGTTACCAGCATATCGCGGTACAGCTTGGGATACGCAACGCTGCGATTCACTATCACTTTCCTGGCAAGGAAGATCTCGGTGTGGCGCTGGTACGCCGCTTTCGCGAACGCTTCGCGGAATGGACCGCAAGCCTCGCTGCGGCGGATGGCTGGTGCCGGCTACAGGCCTACTTCGGCACTTATGTTGATCACCTCACCGGTGACGAATGCCGTTTGTGTCCAGGTGGTGTGCTGGCAGCGGAGTTCGGCACTCTGGCCGACCCGATGCGCATGGAAGCGCGTCTGCTGGTCAGGGAAATCTACGAGTGGCTGGTGGAGACGCTGGAGTTGGGGCGCCGCGACGGCGTGCTGAATTTCATTGGCGCCGCAGAGGACAAGGCCGTGGATATTGGCGCGGCCTTGCAGGGGGGGCTGCAGATCGCACGCCTGGTTGACCAAGAACGCTTTCATCAACTGCTGGATCAGATGGCCCTGGAGTTGACCGGCGAGCGGTCCCGTAGCGGCAGAGGATCCTTGCCCTGAGCCGGTTTCGGTGTCAGCGGTTGGCGCTGATCAGCACGTAGACAGCTCCGGTGCCGCCATCGACGGGGCGCGCAGAGCAGAACGCCTGCACGCTGCGATGGCGCCGCAACCAGCCGTCCACATAACGCTTCAAGACGGGTCCGGAATTGGGTGATCCGTTGCCCTTGCCGTGGATGATGCGCACGCAGCGTCGATCGTGCAGCTGGCAATCGGCGATGAACTGACTGACTTCACGGCGTGCCTGATCGCGGTTGAGTCCGTGCAGGTCGAGTTCGGCCTGCACCCGGTAATTGCCGCGACGCAGCTTGCGCAGCACGCCGTCTTGCACGCCAGGGGCCGTGTAGCTGAGGGTTTCCGCCGCTTCCACCCATTCAGGATCGGGCTCGGCCAGCAATTCCTGCATCACCGCGAGATCATCGGCGCGCCGTTGGCGTGCTTCGGGCGGCGCCGCGGGCTGGCGGTCCACCGCACGATTGCTGGGCGGCAGGCGCCTGACGCCGCGCATCGCGTCGTGGAACAGCTCTTCGTCAGTCAGGTCGTCGCGGTTGCTCATCGCCACACCGGTAGCGTTGCCGTGGGCATGATAGCGGCCAAAGCCGGTAAACTAGCGGTGTCCTGCATTTCTGACGCATGAAAATCCTTCTTTCAAACGACGACGGCTGTATGGCGCCGGGCCTGCTGTGTCTGCGCGACCACCTGCGTGCCGAACATGAGGTGCGGGTGGTCGCACCTGATCGCAACCGCAGCGGTGCCAGCAATTCCCTGACGCTGTTGCGTCCATTGCGGGTTCAGACCCACGCCGATGGCACCAGTTGTGTTGATGGCACACCCACCGATTGCGTGCATCTGGCGCTGACGGGCTTGCTGGATGAACAGCCCGACATGGTGGTCTCTGGAATCAATGCAGGGGCCAATCTGGGCGATGACACGCTGTATTCAGGCACCGTTGCCGCCGCCATGGAGGGTCGCCATCTCGGCTATTCGGCCATCGCGGTTTCCAATGTGTCGCATGCGCCTCAACACTATGAAACCGCCGCTCGCGTCACGTTGCGGCTGATTGAGCAATTGCGTGCGGACCCGTTGCCCGGCGGCACCATCCTCAACGTCAACGTACCGGACGTGCCATGGCACCAGCTTCAGGGCTACGCGGTGACCCGTCTCGGCAATCGCCATCGCGCCGCTGAGGTCACGCGCTCGGAGGATCCGCGCGGCCGGCCGATCTACTGGATCGGTGCCGCGGGCGACGAAGCTGATTGCGGCGAGGGCACTGATTTCCACGCCATCAGCCGCGGTATGGTCGCCATCACGCCGCTGCTGGTGGATCTGACCCGGTTTCAGGCTCTGGAACGCACCCAGGCATGGGCGACGGCGCTATGACGCCGCGCTCGCGGGCGCAGCCCACCACGGCAGGCGCGCTGTCAACCGCCACCGCAATGAACCGGTTGCTCGACGAACTGCAGCGGCAGGGTCTGAGCGACGCCAAGGTGCGCGCGGCCTTGGCCAAGGTGCCGCGCCATGAATTTCTCGACGAAGCCCTGAAAAGCCGTGCGTATGAGAATCACGCCTTGCCCATCGGTCATGCGCAGACGATTTCTCAGCCGTTGATCGTGGCAATGATGACCCAGGCGCTGCTGCATGGGCGGCGCATGACGCGCGTACTGGAAGTG
>JBFJKG010000328.1:0-3157 GCA_041635075.1 Solimonas sp. | reverse complement strand
GCAGGTCTGCCGGCATGTCGCCGATTTCGTCCAGAAACAACGTGCCCCCGTCGGCCTGCTCAAATCGTCCCTTGCGCTGGCTGGCCGCACCGGTGAACGAACCCCGCTCATGGCCGAAGAACTCGGACTCCAGCAGGTCCTTGGGAATGGCGGCGGTATTGATGGCAATGAACGGGCGCTGCGCACGCGGGCTGTTGACGTGCAGTGCGCGCGCCACCAACTCCTTGCCGGTGCCCGACTCGCCGGTAATCAGCACCGTGATGTTGGATTGCGACAAGCGGCCAATGGCGCGAAACACGTCCTGCATCGCGGGCGCCTCGCCAATCATCGCGGCACCCTCTACCGGCTGCACCTCCTCAGAGTGATCGCGCTTCTTGGCGGCGCGCCGTACCAGATCGGCAACACTGTCGACGTCAAACGGCTTCGGCAGATACTCAAAAGCACCACCGCGATAGGCGGCGACCGCCGCATCAAGATCCGAATGCGCAGTCATGATGATGACCGGCAGATCCGGCTTGGCGGCGCGCACCCGCCCCATCAGCGTAAGGCCGTCCACACCCGGCATGCGAATGTCCGAGATCAGGACGTCCGGCGCTTCGCTGCTGCTTGCCTCGGCGATCGAATCCAGCAACTCGGCAGCCCCCGGAAAGCTGGTGACCGCCATGCCCTCACGCGCCAATGATTTCTCGAGCACCCAGCGGATGGACTCGTCATCATCCACGATCCAGACCTTGAGCGCGCTCATGAGATCGCGTCCTGAAATGTGTGCCGATGCGTGCCGAAAGACGCTGCGTGCGCGGTACTCGCGTCGTCGCATTCAACGGAGGCAGACTGCGTAGACACGCTCATAGGACTTCCAACGGCAGGTAAATGGAGAAGACGGTATTGCCCGGGCGGCTTCGACACTCGATGACACCGCCATGGCTGTGCGCCAGATACTGAGCAATCGGCAGGCCAAGTCCGGTCCCTTCGGCCCGCGTCGTCACCATCGGATAGAAAATCTTGTCCAGCATGCCGCCGGGAATGCCGGCACCGGTGTCCTCGATGTCGAGCTGCACCACCAATTTGTGGCGCACGCCGGCGATCGTATGCTGGCGTCGCGTACGCGATCGCAGCGTAATGCTCCCGGAGCCGCCGAGTGCCTGTAATGCGTTTCGCACGATATTGAGCACGATCTGAATCATCTGCTCACGGTCGACCGACAGCTCGGGAATGCTGGGATCGTAGTCCCTCAGCAGCGCCACCTCCGGTGGGGCCTCGGCTTGCACCAGACTGCGCACATGCTCCATGACTTCATGGATGTTGAGCTGTGTCTTCTGCGGCAGTCGGTTGGGGCCCAGCAGCCTGTTCACCAGATTCTGCAGCCGGTCCGCCTCGCGGATGATGACTCCGGTGTATTCACGAAGGCTGGCGTCCGGAAAATCGCGCTCCATCAGCTGCGCCGCACCGCGGATGCCCCCAAGCGGATTCTTGATCTCGTGCGCGAGGCCACGGATCAACTCGCGCGAGGCCGCAAACTGCGCGGTCATCGCCTCATCGCGTGAAATGCGCAACTGCCGATCCAGCGGGAAAACCTCGAGCAGCAGGCCGGGTCGCTTGCCGCCAATCGCAAACGGGGTCACGGTCCAGTCCACCGTCACCGGCGGGTCACCGTTGCGCCGCAGCTCGACTTCGTGCTCGATGAATCCCGAGGCGGTACCCAGCGCCGTACGCAGCTTGATCTCGTGCGCAGCCAGATGGCCAATGCCTTCATGCAGCAACGCGCCCAGCACCAGGCGTCGCGAGACACCGAACAGACTTTCGCAAGCGAGGTTGAGCGATTGCACACGCAGGGTGTCGTCAACCACGATCACCGCCATGTTGAGGCCGTCGAGAACTTCGTCGGGGGCTACCCGATTGCGCACGCCCAGTTTCATGACAGCGGTTCACGCAATTAGCGGGCCATGCGCCCGCTCGCCTAGGCTAGCCTGCACCGCAAAGATATGCACGAAATTGGTGCGCAAGCACCGTTATGGGGCTGCCCGCGCCGTTTTGGGATCGGCCCGCAGCAGGAAGCGCGCCGTCTCAGACCGCGCAACCTCCACGCCTTTGGCATTCAACAGCACGATGACCAGCTCATGGTCGCCCGCAGCCAGCCGCGGCAGGGGCAGGCTGAGTTCATCCACCGGCTTGGATGTGACGGCCTTGCCGTCGATCAGGTAAACCAGACTGAAGCCCTTGACCAAGCCGGGCATGACGCTGGCGGCGGCAATGACCGCCTGATCATCGCTCTGGACTTGGCCCGGCGTCGGCGATTCGACCCGCACCGCAAAGCGAGCGGCCTGGCGCAGCAGTTCGGGGGAGTAGAACGTGGACGATTTTGACTGCTTGCCACTTGGAATCGGGCCGGAAATCGGCCCCAGGACCAATGGCTTTGCGGTCTTGTTCGGCGGCTTGTCGGTGAAATGGACGCTGCCATCCGGGGCCACCACGCGATAAATCTCGTCTGCGGCCGCCGGCGTTGCCAGCCCCAGCATCAGCAACCCGATAACGATCAGCGCGCGCATAACCCAAGCATACTGGTTTGTGAGTCCCCGCCAAAAAGAAACCCCGCCGTAGCGGGGTTTCCAGGACCGACTCTACCCATTACAGCGAGTAGTACATCTCGAACTCGATCGGGTGCGTGGTCATGCGGAAACGCGTGACTTCCTGCATCTTCAGCTCGATGTAGGCGTCGATCAGGTCATCCGAGAACACGCCGCCGCGGGTCAGGAACTCGCGATCCTTGTCGAGTGCGGCCAGCGCCATGTCGAGGCTGTGGCACACGCGCGGAATCTTCTTGTCCTCTTCCGGCGGCAGGTGATACAGATCCTTGTCGCTGGCTTCGCCCGGGTGAATCTTGTTCTGGATACCGTCCAGACCCGCCATCATCATCGCCGCAAAGGCGAAGTAGGGGTTGGCGGTCGAATCCGGGAAGCGGATTTCGATGCGACGACCCTTGGGGTTGGCGATATACGGAATGCGGATCGACGCGGAGCGGTTACGGGCCGAGTAGGCCAGCATGACCGGCGCCTCGAAACCGGGGACCAGTCGCTTGTAGCTGTTGGTGCTCGGATTGGTGAAGGCGTTCAGCGCTTCAGCGTGCTTGAGGATGCCGCCGATGTAGTACAGCGCCGTC
>JBFJKG010000327.1:0-3164 GCA_041635075.1 Solimonas sp. | reverse complement strand
GGCAACTCCCCGGCGAGCGTGCGCATCAGCGTGGATTTGCCGGCGCCATTGGGGCCCAGCAGGCCCACCCGATCGCCCGGCTGTAACGAGAAGTTGATGCCGTTGAGTATCGTGCGGTCAGCGTAGCCGGCGCGCAGCTTGTCGAAGCGCAGCAACGGCGATGAGAGTCGCTCGGGCTCCTGAAACTCGAAGCTGAATGCCGAATCCAGGTGCGCGGGTGCAATGCGCTCCATGCGCTCCAGTTGTTTCACGCGTGACTGCGCCTGACGCGCCTTGCTGGCCTTGGCCTTGAAACGGGTTATGAATGCGGACAGGTGCGCAATCTGACGTTGCTGCTGCTCGTACTGCGCCGACTGCAGGGCCATGCGCTCGGCGCGCGTGCGTTCGAACGTGGAGTAATTGCCGCCGTACAGCGTGGCGTTCTGGTTCTCCAGATGCAGTGTGTGCGTGGTCACCGCATCCAGGAACTCGCGGTCATGCGAGATCAGCAGCAGCGTGCCGGGATAGGACTGCAGGTAATCCTGCAGCCAGATGACGGCGTCGAGATCAAGGTGATTGGTGGGCTCGTCGAGCAACAGCAGATCGGACCGGCACATCAGCGCGCGGGCAAGATTGAGCCGCATACGCCAACCACCGGAGAAGTCGGCGACGGCTTGCGTCTGTTGCTCGGCGGCAAAGCCCAAGCCGTGCAGCAGACGACCGGCGCGCGCGCGCGCCGCGTAGCCGCCGACGGCTGCAAGGCGATCGTGCAGTCGCGCGATGCGCGCTACGTCATGCTGCGCCTCCGCGGCGACCAGTTGTTGCTCGAGCGCTCTCAACTCGGCGTCGCCATCCAGCACGAACTCGATGGCAGCGTCAGCCAGGGCCGGCGTTTCCTGTGCGACGGTTGCGATCGACAGCTGCTTGGAGACCTGCATCTCGCCGGCGTCGCAAGACAATTCGCCGAGGATCAGTGCAAACAGGCTGGATTTTCCGGTGCCATTGCGGCCGACCACTCCGACCCGCCAGCCGGGATAGATCGTGAATGAAACCCCTTCCAGCAAGGCGCGCGCACCCCGCCGCAACGTGATGTTGGCCGCGGAAATCATCGGCGTCGAAGCGGGATGTCGGGGTAACGCAATTGCATCAGCGCATCGCAGTCAGACGTTCACGGAAGGCCTTGTAGTCGCGAGCGGTGCGGAATGGCTTTTCCAGCATCGGCAGGTGACCGACGCCGGGCAGGACGATCAGCTCGGCGTTCGGCATCAGGCCCTTGAGTATGGCGCCGCCACCGACGTCCAGCGCCTTGTCCTGGTCGCCCCATACGATCAGCGTCGGCGTTTCCAGATCGGTGACCTGCGGTTCCAATGCCCATTCGGTGTAGTGGTCGCTGATCTCTTCAAAGATGCGCTTGTGCAGCGGGTAGTTCGCGACTGCGCGCCGCGCCAATTGCTGGCGAACACTCCAGGGCAGCGGGGGGCGCTGTGTAAATACCGTATCCAGCACGCGTTCGAACTGCTCAGGCGTCTGCGCGAACAGCAGCAATTCACCGGTTTCACGATGCACCTTGCGCACGCCGGCCTCCGGTGCCGTCGCCAGTCCAGCGGGCGCCAGCAGCCACAGGCTCTTGCTGCGCTGCGGATACTTGGCGGCGAAGCTGGCGACAATCATGCCACCCATCGAACTGCCGGCCAGATGGGCCGCCGGAATCTCCAGCGCATCCATGAATGCGCGTAGATGTTCAACCTGCGCTGGGATGCTGTAGTCGCCGTTTTCCGGCTTGCTGCTGTCGCCGAAGCCGGGTAGGTCGACGGCGATGCTGCGCCCCAAGCCCTTGATCAAGCCGGCTACCGGCGTGAAGTTGTCCTTGTCGGCGCCAATCCCATGCACCATTACCAGCGGTTCACCTTCTCCGCTCTCGATGTAGGCGATATCAAAGCCGGGAATGCTGACCTGTTTGGCCGTCATGCCTGCCAGCCCGCGCTGTAGTTTGACGGTGGCGCCGGCCATGGTTTCCGGGGCCAATCGGTCGGCTGCGAGATAGAGGCCAATCAGAGCGATAACGACGACCACCAGCACCAGCAGGCGCTTGAACATTGTGAGAACTCCAGAAGGGGTAGAGAAGGAATCAGCTATCGGGCAGCTGACGCATCAGGTTTTCCTGCGCCACACTGGCAATCAGCCGGCCCTGACGATCAAAGATCTGGCCGCGCGACAGGCCGCGGGCGCCCTGAGCAGTGGGCGAGTCCATGCTGTACAGCAGCCAGTCGTCAACCCGCGCGTCGCGGTGAAACCACAGCGCGTGATCGATGCTGGCGACGGCCATAGTGCGAGAGAACCAGGACTGGCCGTGCGGGCGCAGTGCGGTCGACAGTAGGTTGAAGTCCGATGCATAAGCCAGCACACAGCGATGCAGCATGGGGTTCTCCGGCAGCTTGCCCGCCGCGCGAAACCAATAGGCTTGCCGCGGCGTATCCACGGCTGGCTTGAGCGGATTCCAGGGATGTACCGGCTTGAATTCAATGGCGAGTTCGCGCATCAGCGAGTGATAAATGCGCTCCGGCAGGTCCGGAAACTCATCGGTCCACGCGTCGTAATGTTCGCGCAGCGTCTGCAGCTTCTCCGGCGGCGCCACATCCGGCATTGCTACCTGATGTTCGAGCCCGTCTTCCTGCTTCTGGAAGCTGGCGATCATCGCGAGTATCGGCTTGCCGTTCTGTACCGCCTGTACGCGGCGGGCGGTGAAGCTATTGCCATCACGTAGCCGCTCGACTTCGTAGACTATCGGCAGTGCCATGTCCCCGGGCCGCAGGAAGTAGGCGTGCAAAGAGTGCGGCACCGAGGTTTCGACTGTGCGGCTGGCGGCCACCAGCGCCTGGCCGATGACCTGTCCGCCGAACACGCTCTTTCCGCCCAGGTCGCGGGACTGCCCGCGGAACAGGTTGAGTTCCAGTGCTTCGAGGTCGAGCAGGCTGACCAGATCTTGCAGAATGCGATTCATGAGATACGGGATGCGAAAGACGGCGCAATGCTAAAGGATTGCGGGCAGGAGATGGGTGGTTGCATCGCCAGCGGTTGCCTCCGGCGGATCGAATGGCGATGAACTGCCGCGCCGGTTGCGGTGCCTGTTGCATCGCGCCCTCGATCTCGTCGCCGCTTCCGCGTATGCCTCAGGGCAAGCCGGC
>JBFJKG010000326.1:0-3168 GCA_041635075.1 Solimonas sp. | reverse complement strand
TCGGTCACGCTGTTGCGCAGCAACTCGAACTTCTTTGGCGCGCCCTCTGCGGCCGTGGCGGCCTGTGTGGCCTTGCGCTCCAGTTCAGGGATGCGGCCATATCGAATCTCCGAGGCGCGCGCGTGATCGCCAGCGCGCAGCGCGACCTCATACTCGTGTCTTGCCGCTTCCAGCTGTTCCTTGACCCCGGCCGAGCCGGCGACACTGGCCTTTTCCGCCGTCCACTTCTCTTCAAGGTCAGCGTACTCGCGCTCCAGTTCGGCAATGGATTTCTCCATTTCCGCCAGCGAGCGCTTGGCGCCCTCATCCTTCTCCTTCTTCAGAGCCTCGCGCTCAATCTTCAGCTGGATCAGGCGCCGTGACAGGCGGTCCAGCGCCTCGGGCTTGGAATCAATCTCGATGCGGATGCGCGAGGCCGCCTCGTCCATCAGGTCGATGGCCTTGTCGGGCAGATTGCGGTCGGTGATGTAGCGGTGCGAGAGCTTGACCGCGGCAATCAGCGCGCCGTCGGTGATCTCGACCTTGTGATGATTCTCATAGCGCACCTTCAGGCCGCGCAGAATCGCGATGCTGTCCTCTACCGAAGGCTCGCCTACCAATACCTTCTGGAAGCGCCGCTCCAGCGCAGCGTCCTTCTCGATGTACTTGCGGTACTCGTCCAGTGTGGTGGCGCCGATGCAGTGCAGCTCGCCGCGCGCCAGCGCCGGCTTCAGCATATTGCCCGCGTCCATCGCGCCGTCGGCCTTGCCGGCACCAACCAGGGTATGAATCTCGTCGATGAACAGGATGATGTTGCCTTCCTGCTTGGCCAGGTCCGCCAGCACGGCCTTCAGCCGCTCTTCGAACTCGCCCCGGAACTTCGCGCCCGCGATCAGGGCGCCCAGGTCGAGGGTGAGCAACCGCTTGTCCTTCAGCGATTCAGGGACCTCGCCGTTGACGATGCGCTGGGCCAAGCCCTCCACAATCGCGGTCTTGCCGACGCCCGGCTCGCCGATCAGGGTGGGGTTGTTCTTGGTACGGCGCGACAGGACCTGGATGACGCGGCGGATCTCTTCGTCACGGCCGATGACCGGGTCGAGCTTGCCCTCGCTGGCACGCGCGGTGAGATCGATCGTGTACTTCTCCAGTGCCTGGCGCTGGCCTTCGGCGCCTTCGGAGTCGACCTTCTGCCCGCCGCGCACGGCATCAATCGCCTTTTCCAGCAGTTCCTTGCGGGCACCGGCTGCACGCAGGGCATCACCCAGCGCGCCGTTGTCGTCGCAGGCAACCAGCACGAACAGTTCGGTGGAGATGTAGGCGTCGCCTTTCTGCTGTGCCAGCTTGTCGGTCAGGTTCAGCAGTCGGCCCAGCTCCTGGGAGCCGCTGATCTCGCCCGTGTTGTTCGCTAGCTTGGGCAGGCGTTCCAGCGCCTGCGCGAGCTTGGAGCGCAACAGGTCCACGTTGACACCGGCGTTCTGCAGCAACGGCATTGTGCTGCCGCCCTCCTGGCCCAGCAGTGCCGACATCAGGTGCAGCGGCTCGATCGCCGGGTGATCGCGGCCGACGGCAAGGCTTTGCGCGCCCTGCAAGGCCTGCGTGAAGTGGGTCGTCAGTTTCATGGGGAGCCGTCCAGATGTTGTCTTAGGCTAGAAAGTGGCGATGCGGCGGCCAGGTTCAAGAGGACGGTATTGGCGCGATCGGCCCGCCAGCCTGCGATTCACTATGCCCTCCATACAGCATCAATTTGCAAAAGCTCGCTCGGTGCGCAACGCTATGTTACTGATCAGTTTCAGCAGCAGCGGATAACAGCCGTGGGCATCAAGCGCCGGTTAGGAGGAAGGACGTGGGCAAGGTGAAGAGCGGGCGGGCGAGCGCGTCTGGGTTCACGCTGATCGAATTGATGATCGTGTTGCTGGTCATCGGGATTTTGACCGCAGTTGCATATCCGTCCTATGTCGGGAGCATCGTCAAAGGCAATCGGGCAAATGCGCAGGCGATGCTGATGGATGCCGCGCAGCGTCAGCAGCAGTTCCTGCTGGACAACCGCGCCTATGCCAGTTCATTGACTGACTTGGGCCTCAGCGTGCCTGACGAAGTATCTGATTTTTATGTGATATCAGTCACTGCCAGCGATGGCCCGCCGCCCAGTTTCACCATTACTGCAGCCCCGAAGGCGGGCGGGCGGCAGGCGTCCGATGGCAGCCTGAGCATCGACAACGTTGGCACCAAGACACCGTCGGGAAAGTGGTAAAGGCGCTGCGCTCTCGATGACCAAACGTTACGGACAACACGCCGGACTGTCGCTGGTGGAGCTTCTTACAGTCTTGATGATCGCCGGGATACTGGCGGCCGTTGCGATCCCGTCCTATTCGGGGTTGGTGGCCAAAAGTCGTGTCGGCGGCGCTGCCACTACGCTGCAGCTCGCCATGGTCAAGGCGCGTAGCGAGGCAGTCAAACGCAACGCCGCGGTGACCATTACCCGTCAGTCCGGTGGCTGGGTCGCGGGTTGGCAGATACTGGATGCCGGAAGCGCAGTACTGGCAACGCAGGAGCCGATCAGCAATGTCAGCATCACCTCAAGCACAACCAGCATCGTTTACCTCAGCTCTGGGCGGATTCAGGGCACGGCACCCAGTTTTCTGATCGAGAGTCCGACGTGGGCCCGGGAGAAGCGTTGCGTGAGCGCGGATTTGAGCGGCCGTCCTTACGTAAAGGGTGCCGCATGCTGAGCAGCCGAACGAAGGGCCGCTACCGCGGCGCCAGCGGGTTCACCCTGCTGGAGGTGCTCATCACCATGATCATCCTCGCCTTTGGATTGCTGGGCTTGGCCGGTATGCAGAGCGCGATGCACTTGGCTGAGGTTGAGTCATTCCAGCGGGCTCAGGCCGTCTTGCTGTTACAGGACTTTGGCAGCCGGATCCGTGCAGCCGGAGTAAACGGGGCGGCGGCCTACGTCACCGGCACCGGCACAGACGAACCATTGGGGACCGACACTGAATTCGATTGCTCGTCACCAACGACCCGGGCCGATATCGATAAGTGCGAGTGGAGCAATCTGCTGTTGGGCGCGTCGGAGACGAAGGGTGGCGCCAACGTGGGCGGCATGATTGGCGCTCGCGGCTGCGTAGAGGAACTACAAGCGAGCGATGCCTCTGCCGGCGTATGCACGGCAGGCGTGTACAGGGTCAC
>JBFJKG010000325.1:0-3172 GCA_041635075.1 Solimonas sp. | reverse complement strand
GGTCTGCACCGGTTCCGGCGTCTGCTCGGGTGGGGTAGTGGCTTTGATCTCCGCGACCCAGGCCAGCACCTTCAGGTCATCTGTACCGGAGAGCTGCTGGTACGCGGCGTAGTGGGGCAGCGCCGCCTGCGGCTGCTTGAGATGAGCGTCAAGCAGGATCGCGAGGTTGTAGTGTGCCAGCGCAGAATCCGGGTTGGCGTCCAGTGCTTTCTGATAGGCCAGGCGCGCACGTTCGAGATCGCCGGCCTCGCGGTTGAGAATGCCGAGCCAGTTGAATGCGACGTCGTTCTTTGCGTTCAGGGTCGCGGCCCTGGATAGCGCGGCAACCGCCAGCGCGCGACGGTTGGACTTGGCGTAGAGGATGCCCAGATTGGTCCAGGGGCCCGAAAACTCGGGAAAGTCGTCGGTCAGTGCTTTCAGTGCGGCCTCGGCCTCAGCGATATCGTTGCGCTGCCACAGCGCCATTGCGGCGCTGAATCGCGCCTCGGGATCGCCCTTGTCGGGCAGCGCCGGCGCCAGAATCGGGGCGCCAGGCTGCGGCTGCGGCCGTGCGTCGTCGGGTTTCAGCATCGAGCAGGCGGAAAGCGTGAACGCCAGTGCAGCGGTCAGCAGAGAGAGACTGCGTTGCATGGGGGATTGGTTACTTGAGGCTTTCATAGCGGTCCTCGCCCTGTTCGCGCTTGCCAAAGCGGGCAGGTGCAATCTGCGCCAAGGCCTTGGCACTCTTGTTTACCCAGTCGTTGTATACCCCCTGGGCGATGCGCTTCAGGTTGGTTTCGTGGGTCTGGATCGCCTTTTCCTCGAACGGAAAGGCCTGTTCTTCCAGCAGCAGGTCGTACTGCTCCTTTTCCAATGCCGACAGGTTGCGTGGGCGCTCGGACGCCATCAGCGCGGAGCCGAAATCCTGGTAGAGCATGCCGAGCTCATAGGTGGCCGCCGTGGTGATCTCGGCATAGCCGTAAGTCGCCGCCTTGCCCAGCCACTGGATGGCATGTTCCATCGCCTTCTGCTTCGCCGGCAGGCTGCGCTCCACCGGCAACGTCAGGCGCACGCTGCGGACTTCGACGGCCGCGAGCCGGCCCAGCTCAAGGCTGGCCTTGGCGGCCAGTGACTTCGAGCGCTCGCTGCGTTCGCTGCCGGCGGTGTCGTCGGCGGTGACCGTTTCATTGAGCCACAGGCTGAGTCGCGAGCCGTCGCCGCTGGCGCGTGCAAATGCTACCAGCCGCTCGCGCGCATCTATGGCGCGGGTCAACGGTCTTGGGTGCGCACGCACATAGGTCTCGTAGGCACGCGCCGCTTCCGGAACCGCCTTGGCCTCGTCGTAGAGGGTGGCGGATAGCCACAGCGCTTCGCGACGCGTATCCACGCTTTCAGAGGCACGCTGGGCGATACGGCCATAGGCATCCGCCGCCTGGAACGGCTTGTTGTCCTTCTGATAGGCAACCGCGAGCTTCTTGTCGACGTCGGCGCCCAGCGGATGTGCAGGGAACAGGGCGCGGAAGCCCTCCAGCACGCGTGCGGCCGCAGCCCAGTCCTCGAGTGCAATGAGCGCAGCGGCGCCGTCGTACTCGGCGGTTGCGCGGATCTTGGCCGTGGGGGTGATCTTGCCAACACGCAGGAAATGAAATGCCGCGAGCTTGTGATCGTCTGACGTGCGCGCAGCTTCACCTTGCTTGTAGATCGAGGCGGCAAGCTGTTCGATGATTTCCGGACGCTGCGGGGCGTCGGCAGCCGTCAGCTTCAACTCCTCCGCAAATGCGGCTTCGGCCTCGGCATAGTGCTCCTGAGCGAACTGGGCGTCACCGGTCACGCTCCAGGCAATGCGGCGCAGGTCAGGCGCAATCGTGGCCGGTCCCTGGATGACCCGGGCGGCGACTTCGATGGCCTGAGGGTAGTCCTTGAGCTCGTACAGATCCTGCGTTGTTTGCGTCAGCACCGGATAGCGCTGCGGATGATCGGTGAACCGGTCGGCCAGTTTGAGGCTGAGCGCGATGGCATCCCGTAGTGCTCCGGCACGCTCCGTTGCTGGAACTTCCTTGGCGTACTTCTGGTGCGCAAGCACCGCTGCATACGCAGCCTCGCCGGAGCGTGCGTGCGCGGGATAGTCGTAAGCCGTCTTGGCATACTCGCGGGCCGCTTCAAGTGTGCGCCCACCTTCCAGCAAGCTGTCGCCCAGCAGGAAGTTGATGTCGGCAATCTTCGGGTCCTGCGGATACAGTTCGATGATGCGGCGATACCAGCCGGCTGCGGCCACAAACTGTGACTTGTTGGCCGTCGGGTTCTGCTGTGCCAGTGCGTGGTAATGCTTGGCCAGGTCCTCGAGATGGCGGCGCAGTTCGCCCATGACTTCCGCGCTGGCGGCTTTGCCGGCCCAATAGGGCGCGGCGGGGTCATAGGTTGTGGCGTAACGCTCTTTCTCGCGGACGACGACGTCGCGGAACCCGCCATCACCGTACGCGGCGATGACCTTGGTCTGGAAGGTGGGCGCCAGGGGTGAGGTCGGATAGCGTTCGATGAAGGCGGCATACGCCTCAGCGCCGTCGCTGTACCGCTGCTTGTCCAGCAAGGCTTCGCCGAGCGCCGCGTAGAGCATCGGATAGAAGCGCGGATCGCCGTTGCGCGACAGATAGTCGCTGAGCGCGCTGCCACCGCCCAGCGTGCTCAGTGAGAGGGTGATGACCCGCAACGAGTCCTTGGCCAGATCCTGTTGGGCCTTGTCTACGCCCGCGAGCGCGGTTTCAGGCTCATGCGAAGGGTTGGGCGGCAGTTCGCGTTCCAGGATGTCGAGGAAGGTCGCGATTGCCGGTTCATATTTTGACTGCTTGTACAACGACCAGCCGTACTTGTATTGCGCCTGCTCGAAGAACTGGGTCTGGTCGCCCAGGTCCATGACGCGACGGTAGTCCGCTTCGGCTTCTGCGTAGCGGGTGCGCAGGAACAGCAACTCGGCACGGCGGAAATGGCCGTCGTGGGTGAGTTCGGAGTCCGGGTAACGGTCTGCCAGGCGCTGCAAGGTATCGATGGCGGCGTCCACTTCACCCAGATTCTGTTGCGCGCGCGCCAACTGATAGAAGACACGGTCGTTCTTCTTGTCGAGCGGATTGGCATTCAGCAGTTCGTTGTAGATCTTGACGGCTTCGTGCAGAGCCTTCTCTGACTCGGCAGTGTTGCC
>JBFJKG010000324.1:0-3179 GCA_041635075.1 Solimonas sp. | reverse complement strand
TGCGCACAGGGCTTGAACGATCAGCAGTGCGCCGATGATCCAGCCTTCGCCACTTACCAGATGCAGCGACCAGCGCGCGCTGCTCTCGGCTTCGATCAGCCAGGTGCGCGGCATGATGCCGAGATCGGTCCACAGTGCCTGCAGATCCCATAGCGCCAGCAGGATGTTGCAGAACAGTACCGTGCCCAAGGCAACGCGGAACAGCGCCAGCGTGCGCAAATCTATACCGATGATCTCGGCAATGCGCGGATAGCGGGATTGGAATGTGAGGTTCATGGCGCTGAAGTTTGCAACAAATCCCGGTCAATAGGCCGCAGAACGGACAAGGGGAGCCGATGGCTCCCCTTGGTTCTGCAGGTGTAGCGAGGGCCTCAGTTCTGTTCGATCAGATCGCCCATGTAGCCGGTACCGCCGTCGAGCAGACGCTGGCGCTCAATGGCTGGTCCCGCCTCAACGCCGTACTCGGCGCGGTAACCAGGCAGGCCCCCGAGCAGGCCGCCCGTGCCGCCGGTGGTGTCGCCGCCGCCGGTGCCGCCGGTGCCGCCGCCGGTGGTCTCGCCACCTGTGCCGCCCCCAGTCGTGGTGCCGCCCGCCGGATCATCGGACTCACCGTTATCAATGACTTCCGAGGCTACAAAGCCCACGCCAACCACACCTGCCAGCAGCAGGCCCCAGTCCATTGCGCTCCACACGCGCTCGCTGCCGGCCTGGTTCAGGCGCAGCTGACGCGCGAACGGCAGGCCGTTGAGGCTGGCCGAGGAGAACCCCAGTGCATTGAACTCAACGCGTGCGAGCGGTGGACGCGCGTCATCGGCTGAGCGCGAATCGGTGTCCACGCGCAGCCCGTAAAAGAAGGACTCCCCTTCAATTTGCTCGACGCCGCCAAACTTGTAGCTCAGGTAGGCGCTGGCCTGCGGCGACCGGTCCACCAGATCTCCGGCTACTGCAACAGTGCCCAGTCCGGCCACCACGGTTGCTGCCGCCATCGTCATCAATGTTCTACGCATGAGTACTCCCCCGATCCAAATGCTCTAATTAGCGTGACGGAACTATAGGCAGCGCCGGTGGATGCTGGCAAGGGCACAATGAGGGCCCATGCCGTCGAATGAGGAGCCTTTCTGTGTTTGAACCACCCAGTGCCGGGCAGACGCGGTCCCTGACAATTCCAGGCCCGGCGGGCTCCGTGGAAGCGCTATGGACGGCACCGCGCTCGGCTGCGAGTCGCGCGGGTTTTGCCGTTGTCTGTCATCCCCATCCGCTACAAGGTGGGGCGATGACCAACAAGGTCGCTTACACGCTGGCGGCGTGCGCTCAGAAGGTTGGCTGGCATGCCCTGCGGTTCAATTTTCGGGGTGTTGGTGCCAGCGCGGGGACGCATGATCACGGCCGCGGTGAGACCGAGGATGTCGCGTTTCTCGCCGACTGGATGCGACAGCAGCTCCCCGATGCCTCGTGTGCCTTGATGGGATTTTCGTTCGGGGCCTGGGTCAGTTTGCGCGCCGCGGCGAAGGTGCGACCGGTGGTTCAGATCAGCGTAGCACCACCGCTGGACGAGGGATTTTACGGCGAGCCGCCGCCAGCGCGGCCAGACTGTCCTTGGCTGGTCATGCACAGCACCGACGATGACATCGTCTCCTACGCCAGCAGCAAAGCGGTGATCGATGCCTATGTTCCCCCGCCTGAGCTGGTAACCCTTGAGGGAGCCGGCCATCTGTTTCACGGGCGCCTCGGCGACATCACGGCGGCAGTGGTGCCGTTTCTGCAGCGGCTGACGTAAGCTTCTTCCTTTATCAATTCTTATGGAGAACGCCGATGCGCCGTCTCGTGGCTGTCGCCCTGATGTTGTCGTCAGCGCCCGCGGTCTGGGCCAGCAGCGCTGATTTCGACTTTTCCTGCACCGGCGTGCTGGACTGCCAGCAGCAGTTCCGGGGCATCGTCGAAGACACCAGCGCGGCGATCAACTACAAGGCCCTGGGTCCTGCCGAAGCCACCGGATTGCTGGGTTTCGGTATTGGTGCGTTTGCCAACTACACGGAGACCGAGAATCCCCAAGCCTGGAAAGCGCTCACGGGTAGCGAGGTCGATCAGATCGGCATGGTGGGCGTCGTTGCGCACAAGGGTTTGCCGCTCGGTTTCGATGTCGGCGCGTTCTATACGACGATTCCCGGTGCAGACGTGGATGTCTTCGGCGCTGAAGTCCGCTACGCCATTCTCGAGGGTGGGGTGGCCTCGCCGGCACTGGCGGTGCGCGGCAGCTATACCGCAACCAAAGGTATAGACGATTTGAAGTACCGTGCCTACGGTGCTGACGTGTCGCTGTCCAAGGGGCTGACGTTGGTGACGCCCTACATCGGTGCCGGTTACGTATGGGCCACCGCAACGCCGGAGGGTTCTCTCGCCAACAGTCTGGACGAGGAAGACGTCAGCAATGCGCGATTCTTTGTCGGCGCGCGTATCTCGTTCCTGGTTCTGGAACTGACGCCGGAGTACGAGCGTGTGGGCGACAATAACGCCTTCAATCTACGTCTAGGGCTCTCGTTCTAGGCGGGGTGGGTACACCGATGTGGAGCAAGCTTGGAGACTGGCTCAAGCGCGCGCCGCGCGCCAAGGCGACGGACGTTGACCGGCATCTGGCGCTTGCGGTGTTGATGGTCGAGGCGGCGCGTGCTGATTTCGAGCGCAGTCCAGCGGAGCTTGCGCTGATTCGCGATACCCTGGCCGCGTCACTGTCGCTTTCGGCTGCCGAGGCCGAGGAGTTGCTACAGAAGGCGGTGACCAAATCCGAGACCGCCATTTCACTGTATGAGTTCGTCTCCGTGCTCAACGACGAGCTTGATGCCGACGAGAAAGAGCAGCTGATTGGCTGGCTATGGCAGATTGCTCATGCCGATGGCCGGCTGGACCCGCAGGAAGAGGGCCTGATCCGGCGCATGGCGGAACTGCTGTACGTCCCTCATGGGGCGATGGTGCGGCAGCGTTTGGAATCAATCGGCTGAGCGTACGGACTGCGTTCAGCCCACACTCACCTGTGAACGTGCATCTTGCGCGCCTTGTAGATTCGGAGAACAAAGGTGATAGGGAAGATACTGGTACTGGCAGCGGCAGTTGTCGCGACGTCCTGCGCAACGGCGCCTCAGGATGGAGAGGGGGCGGCACCCCGGAGCATTCTTACCGAAAGT
>JBFJKG010000323.1:0-3183 GCA_041635075.1 Solimonas sp. | reverse complement strand
CAGCGTGGGCGAATGGCCGTCATGCACCAGGTACTCGGAGACATCGAAGCCGATGCCGCCTGCGCCAATCACGGCCACGCGTTCGCCAACCGGCTTCTTGTGCAGCAGCACGTCGATATAGCTCAGCACCTTGCCGGTCTTCTCCTGCTCGGCCTGTCCGGGAATCTTCGGATTCCGCGGCGTGATGCCGGTGGCCAGAATGACCTCGTCATACTTGCCGTCGATCAGGAACTCGGGGCTGATGCGGGCGCCCAGGTGCAGTTGCACGCCCGTGGTTTCGATCTTGCGCTGGAAGTAGCGCAGGGTTTCATGGAATTCCTCCTTGCCCGGAATGCGCTTGGCCATGTTGAACTGGCCGCCGATCTCGGAGGCGGAGTCGAACAGGTCCACGCTGTGTCCGCGCTCGGCCAGAACCGTGGAGGCAGCGAGGCCTGCAGGTCCGGCGCCGACCACCGCGATCCTCTTGGGCGCGGCTGCGGGCGGGTAGTTCAGTTCGGTCTCGTGGCAGGCACGAGGATTGACCAGGCAACTGGCCGTCTTGTTCTGGAAGGTGTGATCCAGACACGCCTGATTGCAGGCGATGCAGGTATTGATCTCGTCCGCGCGGCCTTGTGCCGCCTTCTTCACGAACTCGGGGTCGGCCAGCAGCGGCCGCGCCATCGAGATCATGTCGGCCTGGCCGGAGGCCAGGATGCTTTCCGCTACCTGAGGGTCGTTGATGCGGTTGGTGGTGCAGACCGGAATCGACACTTCCTTCTTGAGCTTCTCGGTGACCCAGGCGAAGGCGCCACGCGGTACCGAAGTGGCGATCGTCGGTATGCGCGCCTCATGCCAGCCGATGCCGCTGTTGATGATGGTTGCGCCCGCCTTCTCGATGGCCTTGGCAAGTTGCACCACTTCATCCCAGGTTTGCCCGTTCGGAATCAGGTCGAGTATCGACAGGCGGTAGATGATGATGAAGTCCGGCCCCACGGCCTCGCGCATACGGGTCACGATCTCGACCGGTAGCCGCATCCGATTGGCCCAGCTGCCGCCCCATTCGTCAGTGCGCTTGTTGACATGGTCAACCAGGAACTGATTGATGAAGTAGCCTTCCGAGCCCATGACTTCGACACCGTCATAGCCGCCTTCGCGAGCGAGCTTGGCGCACCGGACATAGGCCTTGATCTGGCGCTCGACGCCGCGGCTGGAAAGTTCGCGCGGGGCAAACGGCGTGATCGGTGATTTCACCTTCGAGGCCGAAACCGAGATCGGCGTATAGCCGTAGCGCCCAGCATGGAGAATCTGCAGCGCGATCTTGCCGCCTTCAGCGTGGACGGCGTCAGTGATCTGCAGGTGATCGCGAGCGCCGCTGCTGCTGGTCAGCTTGGACGCAAACGGAAACAGCCAGCCTTCGATGTTGGGAGAGAAGCCGCCGGTCACGATCAGGCCGACGTCACCGCGGGCGCGCTCGGCAAAGTAGGCGGCGAGGCGGGGAAAGTTCTTGGCGCGATCTTCAAGGCCAGTGTGCATGGAGCCCATCAGCACCCGGTTCTTGAGTGTGGTGAACCCCAAGTCTAGGGGCTGTAGCAGATTCGGGTACGGGCTGGCCAAGGACAGTCTCCTGTGGTTTGGCAAATAGAAAGAGTGGCGCGGATGGTACCGGCAGCGCGCGCGCTGCGCATGTTCAGGCGCTGTTGCGTTCCACCCGCAGGGCCGCGCTGAGCGCCTCCTGGGTTTCGTGCCAGCGCTGGACCCACTCGGGCAGCGCTGGCGATTCGGCCGGGTATCCGGCCTTGGTCAGCACCACGGCCGGTGGCACCTTGCCGCGCGTGCTGATGAACAGATAGCGCACCAGTACCGTGGCGTAGACCTGCCGATGGCGCACGAACCGATGTTCGCAGAACAGCCATTTCTCGTTCCAGCCCAACAGTCTCGACTGCAGCTCATAGCGCTGAAACGGCTGCAGCGAGCGGCTGAAGCGCGCGTTCGAGTCGCCGGCTACGGCGCGCCAGCCGTGGCGAAACGCACTGCGCCATAGATTCGATCGCAGGCCCCAGTCCAGGCGGCCGATATCGGCCGCCGAGAAGTAGCGGCCGTTGTTCATATGCAGGTTGAAGTCGATCTCGCCCGGCATCACCCGCAGATGCAGGCGGCTGGTCTCAAACAGCGCGATCGGGCTCCGCCACCGGTAGCTGAGCAGAACGTAGAGCGTGCGCCAGAAACCCACCATGTCGCGTCTCGCAGGGGAACAGGGTCGCGGATGCTAGCGGGTGCTCCGGGTCAAGCCATTGGCGGCAGCGACAGGCTAAGCCGCCGTACCTCACGCCGCGCGGCCCCCATCTAGGCGTGGGCGTGCCCGGACTGCTCCAGCGCCTGCTTCCACTGCTCGACGTGTGTGCGGTTGTCGTGCTGCCATGGGTGGAAGCCCGGACGGAACCACGACAGCCAGGGCAGGAAGATCCTGCGCATGGGCCCCGGGGCGATGAACTGGAAGCGCAGCAGCTTGAGCCAGCCGCGCCAGTCGGTCAGCCTTCTGTCCTGGCGCATCAAGCGGATCTGGTTGAGATTGGTCTGGACGACAAAGAACACCGATACCGACAGCATCACCGCACAGCGGCGCAGGTAGGCCAGCGGACCGCGTGCAACCTGCTGGTAGACATCAAACGCCACGGCCTTGTGCTCGGTTTCCTCGATCGCGTGCCAGCGCCAGAGGGCAGCCATCTGCGGGTGTGCGCCGGCCAGCGCGCGCTCATCCCGCAGCAGGGCATCGGCCATGATGCTGGTGAAATGCTCCAGACAGATGGTGATGGCGAGTTGATGAATGCGCGGCATGCGGCGCGCCACGTTCAGCAGGAACAGCGCCTGCTTCTCCATTGCCGGCATGTCATAGCCGGCAGCGGTCAACGCCGCGTTGTATGCGCGATGCTCGCGGCCATGCATGGCCTCCTGCCCGATGAAGCCTTTGACGTCGGCCTGCAGCTGCAGATCGGTGATGCGCGGCCGATAGTGACGTACGCTTTCGATGAAGAAGCGCTCACCCTCAGGAAACAGCACCGACATGGCGTTGAAGAACTGGCTGACATGCGGTCCGGCACCATGCCAGTTGGCCAGATCCACCCCCTGCAGCGGGAAGTGGAGATCACGCTGTTGCACGCTGAGCGGGGCGGGTGTCATGGCAAGCCTCCATAAACTGTGACAGTG
>JBFJKG010000322.1:0-3206 GCA_041635075.1 Solimonas sp. | reverse complement strand
GAGGGCATCACCTTGGCGAGGCCGCCCACGGCGATGGCGGCTGCGCCGACCCACAGCAGTACGAACTCCGTCGGCAGCAGCATCTCCAGTATCAGCAGACCGAAGCCCAGCACCAGCCAGTACCAGTAGACGAATTCCATGGATAGCTCCATTTACGCCTTGGGCGTCACTTTCTTGGTCAACTCGGCGATGCCGCCAAGCGCGCCGATGACATTGCCCGCTTCCAGCGGCATCAGCACCAGCTTCTCGTTGGGGCTGGTGGCGATTCGCGCCAGCGCCTCGATGTACTTGGTGGCGACAAAGTAATTGATGGCCTGGATATCGCCCTTCTCGATCGCCTGCGAAACCATATGAGTGGCCTTGGCCTCTGCTTCGGCTTCGCGCTCGCGGGCTTCTGCGTCCTTGAACGCGGCCTCGCGGCGACCCTCGGCATCAAGTATGGCCTGCTGCTTCTCGCCTTCGGCGCGAAGGATCTGCGACTGGCGCTCGCCTTCCGCCTTGAGAATGGCCGCCTGCCTGAAGCCTTCCGCCTCCAGAATATTGGCGCGCTTCTCGCGCTCCGCCTTCATCTGCCGGGCCATGGCCTCCATCAGGTCGTTAGGGGGGCGAATGTCCTTGATCTCGACACGGGTTACCTTGATGCCCCAGGGCGAGGTCGCTTCATCAACGACGGTCAGCACCTTGCCGTTGATGTGATCGCGCTGCGACAACAGTTCGTCCAGGTCCATCGAGCCCATGACGGTGCGCAGATTGGTCATCGTCAGCTGCATCACGGCAACCTCGAGGTTCTGTACCTCGTAGGCGGCCTTGGGCGCATCCAGCACCTGATAGAAGATCACACCGTCAACGCCGACCATGGCGTTATCCTTGGTGATCACTTCCTGGCTGGGCACATCCAGTACCTGCTCCATCATCGACAGGCGATGGCCCACCCGGTCCACATACGGCAGCAGCCAGTGCAGTCCAGGCGTAAAGGTGACGCGGTACTTGCCGAACCGCTCGATGGTGTACTCCATGCCCTGCGGCACAGTGACCACGCCTTTCCACAGCGTGACGAGGGCAAATGCCAGGATGATGATGGAAACGGCGCTCATTGGATGCTCTCCCCCATGTAGGTATGCCCGATTCTAGCCGCCTTACGCCGACCGGTGATGACGCGCGCCTGTCTGCGGGGTGATACCGGTCGGGAGCACTCCTCTTGTGGTTCGTTGGGGCCGCGGCCCATACTGAATTCGACTGCGGATCGATAACCGCGGCATGCTTTGGAGGGATCATCAAAATGGGTAGCCGTGCTGCTCGGCGTCTTGAAAGACGGCCACTAGGCTGGGACTAGGAGGCGTTTCGTGATTGCTGGCGAGACCGCGAATGTACCTGCAACCGCGTTGGTGGTTGACGATGATGATTTCGTTCGCGCAGTTGTGGTGCAGATGCTGCGGCGCATTGGCATTGCCAACGTGCATACGGCTGAGAGCGGAGCCAGTGGCGCCGAGGTGCTGCGCCGCGAGGGCGCGCTTGAGCTGATCGTCTGTGACCTGATGATGCCAACCGGCGACGGGCTCGATCTGATGCACGATATCGTCACGTTGAGCCCGAACAGCCGGCTGATACTGATGAGTAGCGCCGATGCACGTGTACTCAAGACGGCACGCGAGGTCGCTCAGAGTCGGGGCTTGAATATCCTCGGCAGCCTGGCCAAGCCAGTGTCGGTCGCGGGACTTACCGCGCTGCTCAATAGAACGCCCGCGTCTGCAAGGCACGCCGACACTATGCCGACGACGGCTGCCGCGGACGTGACGGCCGATGAACTGCGCACCGCATTGCGCGAAGGCCAGCTCAGCGTCGCGATGCAACCCCAACTCTGCCTGCGTTGCCGGCAGATCGTCGGCGCCGAGGCGCTGGTGCGTTGGCACAGCCCGGCGCGAGGTGCGGTAGCGCCGGACCAGTTTCTGCCGCAGGTCACGCAGGCCGGCATGATGGGCGAGCTGACCGAATTCGTCATGCAGACAGCGATCGCGCACTGCGGACAGTGGAAGCGCCAGGGTCTGGATATCCGAGTGGCGATCAACTTCGCCAGCGAAACGCTGGCTGATCGCGAGCTGCCCAACCGCATTGCCGAGTTGGCAGCGGCTGCGGGGGTTTCTGCGGCTCGCATTGTTGCCGAGGTCACGGAAAGCGGACTGCTTGCAGACAGCGTCGACCCACAGGAGGTCATGACGCGGCTGCGGCTACGTGACATAGAGCTGTCGATTGATGATTTTGGAACGGGTTACTCGACGCTGGAACGATTGCGGCGTCTGCCGTTCACCGAGTTCAAGATTGATCGTCAGTTTGTTTCCATGGCGCTCGCGGACGAGCAGGCGCGGCGCATTGTCGAATCCAACATCAATCTTGCGCATGGCCTGAACCTGCTGGCCGTGGCAGAAGGTGTGGAAACCGAAGGCGATCTGGAGCTGATGGCGCAACTCGGCTGCGATATAGCGCAAGGCTTCTTCATTGCGCGCCCCATGCCGGCTGAAGAATTGGTTGCGTGGTCAGCCGTCAACGACAGCCGGCCCTGCACCGTCGCTACCGGAACGGTCTGCCCATTCGCGGACGACTGCAAGCTGGTTCAGCGCTAGCTCTGCCAGCTCCAGCAGTTGTCCCCGAGGCAGGCCGCTGCTGCTTTCAATCCGGGCGAGCGTGTCGGCCAGTGCGGTCGCGCCCGCGGTTCTTGCCGAACCGAGCAAGCGGTGCGCCAGCATGCGGATGGCGTCGGCGGTGTCTGACTCAATGGCCTGCTTCAATGTGGCCAGCAGCGGGCCGGTGCTGTTCAGGAAATGCTGCAGCAGGTTGGCAACCGCTGCGGGGTCGTCGCCGACGACTTCCTGCAGTAGCGCCAAGTCGATGGGGGGTTCCGATACAGAACGCTCGCGTGGGGCGCCGGTCGCCACCGTCGAGTCCCGACCACACCATTGTTGCAGGCACTGACGGAGCTCATGCAGCAGCGCTGGCTTCACCAGGCAGGCATCGATGCCGACTTCGGTGCAGTGCTGCGCCTCGCCCTGCAGGGTGGCCGCAGTCAGCGCGATGATCGGCAGTCGGCCACGACTCTCGCCGCTGGCCTCGCGCTGCCGCTGCCGTGCAGCCAAGGTGTAGCCATCCATGCGCGGCATATGCAGATCAGTAATCAGAGCCGCGTAGCTGATGCCAGTCCTTAGTTGTTCAAG
>JBFJKG010000321.1:0-3207 GCA_041635075.1 Solimonas sp. | reverse complement strand
TCGCGGGTGATGCGCAGCGGTGACGACGTGCGGGTTTCAACCCCGGTCAGTACCGCATCGGCCATGGCAAACCCTCTGATCTGACGCGCAAATACCGGCAGCGCCTCTCGGATGGCATCAATTGCGTAGGTCGGCAATGCCGAAGCCAGATCACCCAAGCGCACGCCAGGCTTGTAGCTCGGCTCTACCGATCCCAGGGCTGTCGACGGACGTCCGGCGAGAAAATCGCCCACCAGCTGAGCGGGCGCCTCATAAGTACTGCCGCCCAACAGGTACGCCTGCGATTCCAGCTGCTCCTGCAGGGCGATCCCGGCCAGCGGTCCCGCCGCCACACCCCCCGGGTAATCGACCGGCTCGATACCGACAACAATTCCGGCATTGGCGTTGCGTTCGTTGCGCGAGTACTGGCTCATGCCATTGGTCACCACACGCTGCGATTCCGATGTCGCCGCCACCACGGTGCCCCCTGGGCACATGCAGAAACTGTACACGGCACGACCGTTACTCGCGTGGTGTACCAGCTTGTAGTCAGCGGCACCCAGCATCGGGTGCCCGGCATATTGACCCAGGCGCGCGCGATCAATCAGTGACTGCGGGTGCTCGATGCGAAAGCCCACCGAAAAGGGCTTGGCCTCCATATGCACCTTGCGCCGGTCAAGCATGCGGAACACATCGCGAGCGCTGTGTCCGACTGCAAGAATGATGTGGTCTGCCTGCAGCACCTCGCCGCTATGCAACACCACGCCCTGCGTACGGCCTTGTTCAACCAACAGGTCCGTTACCCGTTGCTCAAATCGCACCTCGCCGCCCAGGGCCTCGATCTGCTCACGCATCCGCGTGACCACTCCGGTCAGACGAAATGTCCCGATATGCGGTTTGTTGACGTAGAGGATTTCGGCCGGCGCGCCCGCCCTGACGAATTCGTGCAGGACCTTGCGGCCGTAATGCTTCGGGTCCTTGATCTGGCTGTAGAGCTTGCCGTCGCTGAACAGGCCGGCGCCGCCCTCGCCGAACTGCACGTTCGACTCCTCGTTCAGCTGGTTCTTGCGCCACAGGCCCCAGGTGTCCTGGGTGCGCTGCCGTACCGCCTTGCCACGCTCCAGCACGATAGGCCGGAAGCCCATCTGCGCGAGTATCAGCGCGGCAAACAATCCGCAGGGTCCGAACCCGATCACCAACGGTCGCCGTGAAAACCCGGCGGGGGCCGAACCGACCGGGTGGTAGGCAATATCCGGAGCGATGCCTACGTGGCGATCACCCTCTAGCCGCGCCAGCACAGCAGCCTCGTCGCGCACTGCGCAATCAATCGTATAGACGAAGCTCAACCCCAGGTGCTTGCGTCGCGCGTCATAGCTGCGCTTGAACAGGGTGAACTCAAGGGGTTCGCCATCGACCAGTCGCAAGCGGCGGCGTATGGCTGCGACCAGTGCCTCCTCGGCGTGGTCAATCGGCAACGTCAATTCGGTGATTCTTAGCATCGGCAATATCGGCAATGGACAGCGACGTCTGATCGCCAGACGCGGACGTCGGCTGGCGCGCATTCTCACATGATTGCCGGTGTTCGGCGCCAGGTGCGGCATGGCAATTGCTTTGCCTTTAGGCAGCAACCGCCACCTGGACCACCTGACGACCCATCATGCCCAAGCCCTATCACTCGCTGCCCCTGCTGCTTGGTACTGTCATGTTCGGCGTCAGTGTCGGCTGGGCAGCGGCAGCCGACTTCGCGCCGGCCGATCTCATCAGACAGGTACCGCCGCCGCCCAAGACCGTGGCCGAGACGCTGGCGGCAGTGCGCGACGGCCGGATCGTGCGCCCGGACCTGATCGCCTTCCGGCAGCGTGTGCTGATCGAACATCAGGCGATCGCGGAGCGCAATGGCGGCAACGCCCCGGAACCTGACGCGGCAGCCCCGATTGTCGCGGCTACCGCCGCCCCGGAGGTAGTAAGCGCTCTGCACGGCTACAGCACCTATCTGGCGAGCAACAGCGGCGACAGGGATCCGACCAAGGCACTGGGCAAGCGCAGCCGCTGGGTGCAGCGGGCCAAGGGCCAGCAGCAGCGCGACCTTGCTCAGCGCCACCGGCCCTGCGATCCCTGTGCTGATGCCACGGCCAGTGCCGAAAACGCCCGCTACCTGGCGCTACGATCGCGGCTGATCGGTGAGGAACTGGAGATGTGGACCGCGCTGTTCCAGGATTGGCAGAAAACGCGCATGCCATGGCTGGTCACCGCCCAGACGCAGCTAACGGCGGCCATCGCTGCCGCGAGTACGCCGCAGGAGCTCGCCGCTCTGGCGCACTATCAGGCGGCCATGCTCAAGGAAGTCGAGCTGCTGTACTCGCTGACCGAACTGGCGGTGCTGCGTGCCGACGCCTTCAGCCGCAACGCTGGCGAGCAGATGCCAGACGCGCTCAGCGGCGCCAGTAAACGGCCCGCCCAGCCCTGAGCGCTCGCTGGCGCTGAAGACGGCGCACACCTACTCCGATCTGGTGACGCCGATCCCAGCCTCTGGCTGCAGTCTGTTCGTGACCCAGCTCGAACAGCGAGACCGAAGCATGACCGACGAAACCTGTCCATTTGAGTTCAACTTCGAGCCCGCGACATTCAAAGTCGGCGACACCGTGAGTTACCGGGACCCGCAGATCGTGGGCATGCCCTTTGTCGCCGTGATTACCGCGGTGCACGCTGACCACATCGAGATCGTCGACAGCAGCGAGCCGCAGCGGGTCCTGCTCGCCACCCGCGCCAGCCGACCGGTAGTGACGGGTGACAAATCCGACTGCTGAATGACACCAGTGCGGACCGGATGCCGTTCAGGCCGTATCATGGCGTCCCTCACGCTCATTTACGTCCTACCACCCGCCTCATGCGCCGCAGACCTGATACCCCTTCCGACGCTGCCAGCGCCTACGACGGGCCCAGTAAATCGCAGCTCAAGCGCGACATGCATGGCCTGCAGGATCTGGGCATGGAGTTGCTGCAGTTGACCGACACGCAGCTCGACAACATCGAGATGGATGAGCGGCTGCGCGATGCGCTGCGCGAGCTGCGCCGATTGACATCGCACGAGGGTCGCCGCCGGCAGGCGCAGTATGTCGGCAAGTTGCTGCGACTCGCCGATACCGGCCCCTTTGAGATCGCGCTGAACACGCTTCGTGACGGCAAGGTCCGTGACAATGCCACGCTGGATGAGGCCGATCGCTGGCG
>JBFJKG010000320.1:0-3216 GCA_041635075.1 Solimonas sp. | reverse complement strand
TCAGATAGCTCGGGTGTTCGGCGCTCTCACCGGCGTCCCTCGGTAGCCGTAGCGAGCTCACGACCTCCTCAAGGCGGGAGAACGGTACAGCCCGGCTGAACAGAAAGCCCTGTACTTCGTCGCATCTAAGCATCTGCAGCAGACGGAGTTGCTCGAAAGAATCAACGCCTTCAGCGATGGTTCTCAAGTTCAGCGAGTGGGCCATCTGGATGATGGTCTCAACCAGGGACACGCTTGCCGCGTTCTCGCCCATCTTGATGATGAAGGATCGATCAATCTTCAGGGCATCGACCGGCAGCCGGGCGAGCTGGGCCAGCGATGAGTAGCCGGTCCCGAAGTCATCAATGGCGATGCGAACGCCAAGGGCACGCAACTCGCTCAGGCGGGCCATATTCGCATCGACATTGCTGAGCATTAAAGATTCCGTGACTTCGATATCGAGTCCGCACGGCCTCCCGCCCTCACCTAATCGGCGCGCAAACTGCGCGATGAAGTCGTCCATTCTGAACTGCAGTGCGGACACATTCACCGCAATGCGCGGAGCGTCTGCGCCGCGCAGCTCCGACCACTGGCGATATGTGCGCAACGCTTCATCAATAATCCACAGTCCGACCTCGTGGATGAGGCCGGTCTCTTCCAGTAGCGGTACAAACCGCTGCGGCGGTACGAATCCGAGTTCTGGGTTCTCCCAACGCAGCAGCGCCTCAACCCCGCAGACGCGGTCGGCACGGAGATCCAGCTTGGGCTGGTAGTAAAGCTGGAACTCTCCGTGGTCGATCGCACGGCGCAGCCGATTGTCCATCTCCATGCGCTGGCGAACGCTGGCACTGAGCTGTTGGGTGTACGCGCATAACACGTCACCGCTGCGCTTGGCGTTCTTTAGCGCGGACTCTGCATTTCGCAAGAGGCTTTCGGCATCTTCGCCATCCAGCGGGAAGATGGCGACGCCAGCGCGGGCAGAAACCCGCAGCTCCTGTCCGAATACGATCAGAGGTTCACGTACCGAAGTCAGCAGTTCACCACGCAGCTGTGCCATCAGGGTCGAGGTGTCAGCGAGGTCGGGCGTGATCAGCGCATAGCGATCACCACTGATTCGGGCTAGGCAGGCGGGGTTGTCTGAGTACTGGATCAATCGTTCTGCAACAGTGGTGAGCACGTTGTCGCCAACGGAACTGCCCCAGGCATCGTTGATGGCCTTGAAATCGTCAAGATCAATAACGCTAACCGCAATTTGTCGGCCGCCGCGTTTGGCCGACTGCAGATAGGTCGTGATGCGCTCCAGAAACAGCCGGCGATTGGCCAGGCCGGTGAGCGAATCGTAGTAGGCCAGATAATCCATCTGGTCCTCACGGCTGATGAACGACAGCGCGTATGAAAGATCAGCGGTGAGCCCGGTAAGCAGATTGACTTCTTCTTCATCAAAGTGATCGGGCTGATCCGAGTACAGATCAAGACAGGCCACAATGTGGCCATCGACCGAGAGCGGCATCGCAATCATCGACAGGTACCCGCGCTGCAAGGCGAAGTCGCGCCATCGCGTCATGGGTGGATCGGTCGCAATATCGTTGCAGACCACCATGCGCTTCTCGCTGACCATCAATGTCGTCGGCCCCTCGCGGCGGTTGCCGCTGGCTTCCATCGCCGTGCGGATCTCTTCAAGATATCCGTCGCCTTTTCCTTCCTGTGCCAGCGGTGTGATGGCTCCGCCGTCGTCAACCTGGCCGGCCCAGGCGAAGACGAAGCCACCCTGCTCGACCGCGATGCGGCAGGCCTGCTTCAGCAGCTCTTCGCGGTCCCTGATTCTGACGATGCAGCTGCTGACGCCGCTGAGCAGGGCGTGAACGCGGCTGAGCCGCATGATCCGCTTGTGTTGTCGCTGCTGCTCGCTGATGTCCTCAACTTGAGCGATATAGGTTGGCTCACCATGCGGCTGGATCGGTGAGGTCGTGACATGCACCCTGACCGGTACGACATGACCAAGCTTGTGTATGAACCGCAGCTCGACCTGAGCGGCGGCTTTGCCGCTACTTGCCGCTGCCGCGTACTCCTGGCGGCCACGGAGGTTGTCGTCGGGGTGCACGCAGCCGGCATAGCTCAGTTCTTGCAATTCCTGCTCGCTGTAGCCGAGCATTCGCGACATCGCCGGATTGGCGCGCAGCCATTTGGCCTCAGCGGTGTACAGCACCATACCGACCGGCGCGTTATCGAACGCCAACCGGAACTGGGCTTCGCTAAGACGCACCGCATTCTCAGCGCGCATCCGCTCTGCGGCCTCGCGCCTTAGATCGCGATTGCTGCGTTCCAATTCAGCCAGCAGGCGCTGACTGCGGCTCGACAGGTGGGCGTCATAGATCGATACGATTATTGCCGCTGTCAGCACGCCTAGCATGGCGAAGCCAACCATATAGTCCAGGGACTCGCTGTTGAAGCTGAGGCCGTTACTGACCATGCACATGCTGCCGGGCGCGAACTGCGCTGCTGCCATCCCGGTGTAATGCATGCCGCTGATGCCGGCGCCCATCACGGCCGAAGCGACCACGCGTCGTCGTATCAACTCCGCACCAGTCAGTGTGCGCAGCGTGAATGTCAAATGCAGGGCGATGACGGAGGCGCCTGCCGCAATCAGGACAGACGCACCGAACAAGAGCCTGTCGTAGCGAATCGGTGGCGACATGTGCATCGCCGCCATGCCGATGTAGTGCATGGCGCAGATGCCGATGCCGACGATCAGGCCGCCGGCCCAGAGTTGTCGGGTTGACATGCGGGCCCGGCTTGCGGTGTATAGCGCAAAGCCAGAGCAGAGCACTGCAACCAGCAGCGAGAGCAGGGTCAGCGTAACGTCATAGGCAAGCGGGATCGGCATCGAAAGCGCGAGCATGCCGACGAAGTGCATCGACCAGATGCCGCAGCCCATAGTGAGCGCGCCGCCCACCAGCCAATAGCGCGCCCATCGGGCCTGGCTATGGGTAATCCGGCTGGCGAAATCCAGCGCCGTGTAAGACGCCAGAACGGCAATCATCAATGACAATGCGACCAACAGTCCGTCGTAGGCGCCTTGCATGCCCAGTTCCTCCGTAGTTGGGCCTGTCGCCATCCATGCGATCAAGACCCTTTTTATGTGCTGCTATGAGCACATTACTACTTGCGATGGGCAGTTGAACCAATAATCCGACGCGCGGTATGCAAGCTGTACTGACGCGGCCTGCGACCCGTTGC
>JBFJKG010000319.1:0-3229 GCA_041635075.1 Solimonas sp. | reverse complement strand
GCTGGCAAACAGCAACGCCGAGTCCAGAGGCTGTTTGGCGGAAGCGCCATACGGCAGGTACTGGCCGTTGTCGAGCGCCTCCATCAGCACTTCCATGACGGCACCCGAGATCTGGTGGCTCTCATCGAGGAAGCAGACGCCATCACGGGCATGGGTAAAGGCACCAGTGCGGGCGCCTGCGCCGGGAAATGCACCGCTGACGTGGCCGCACAGCAGCGACTTCACTGCTGCCTTGTCGCCGGTATTCTCGGCGGCAAGATTGATCGAGACGAATCGGCCACGATCGCGGATCAGATAGTAGAAATAGGCCAGCGAGGTCTTGCCGCTGCCCGGACCCCCGAGCAGGCATACCCGGTTGATGCCGTTCTGCGCGTAGCCGCGGATACGCGCGATTAGCCCGTGTGCCTGCGGACTGAACGAGTAGTAGTTGAGGTGCTCGCTACCCTCGACCTCGGCCGCGATCGGCATGCGGATCACGTTGTCCTCGAGCACCGGGCGCAGACGTTCGGGCAGTTGTTGGGCGATGCCGTCGATTTCGGCGGCAACGATCAGGCGCACGCCGCTGAGCCGGCCGGACTGCGCTCGCGCTTCGAGCCAGCGACCTAGGTGAGTCAGCTGCTGTGGCTGAACCGCGACGACAAGTACGGTGTCACTGCCTTCAAGACGTGCTTGATGAACGGCGTCGGCAATCGCGTTAAGGCGTTGGGGATCGCAAAACAGCGAAAGCACGTAATCGGCACGTGCGGCCTCGGCCGCATCCAGGTTGTCGATCAGCATGACCTGACAGCGGCGGCCATCCGGCAGCTGTCGGCGCACGGCATCCAAGCCCTCCCGGTCGCGCAGGGATTCCGCGGCGGTGGCGACACACAGGAACGGAGCGGGCAGGCGCTCGACAACCGGCTGCGACGATTTGCGGGTCGTAATCCCGAACATGATCGTTCCGATAGTGGAAGGTGCCACAGCTTAGTGGCGATTTGCCGGCAGACACTGTCGGTGCCGATCAGTCGTAGCGTGTCGCCGATCAGCGGTGCGGCTGTGGGGTCATTCCTGAAGCTGGGCGTAGGCGCGCCCTGACAATGGCCGACCAACGGTCGTATCAGAACCGTAGGATGTGACCGGTCTCCGGGCGCGTCTGCCCCTCCAGCAACTCGCGATAGCGGGCTTCCACCGCGGCCGCGCCCTGCGCCCGTGCTATCTGCAGCCAGCCAGATACCGTCGGCAGGAATTGTTGCCAGGCCACTGCAAAGCGCTGCTCGACGCCGCCGGGTCCCCAGTCCTGCTGACGTTTGCGGATGCGTTCCGGGGCGAAGAAGAACGTTGGCTTGGCGCCGGGCAGGGCATGCTGCGTTTCACGCTGTTCCCAGTGCGTGCCCCCGACCATGCAGCTATAGCGCAGGTGCTCGCCAAAGTGGTGGTGCAGATCATGCAGCAGGCGGCCGTTTCCGGACATGTCGACGTAAACGCAATCAAGGCCGGCGTCCAGCGTCTGCAGCTCGCCATACTCGAGCACCTGGTCGTAGTAGCCGCTGCGTTCGCAGAAGCTGCGGTTGGCGGGCGACGTCAGGCCAATGATCCGGCCGTTGCCGGGCCGAGTGGTCTGCAGGCATTGAGCGAGGCCCAGCGCGGTCTTGCTGGAGGCGCTGGACAGCAGCACAGCCTTGCCGCCGTAGAGTGTGTGCTCGTCCAACATGTCGGCGATCAGAAACGAGGTCATGAACAAGGGCCACAGCAGCGCCTGTTCGTCCTCATGAGCAGCATCATGGCGCGGGTCGTGGCTGATGCGGTTGTATCGCTGATATGCCGCCGGCAGCTTGGCGCGATGCGCGGCGCCGTCCGTGAACCCCTGCGGCGAGATACGCTGCGGCTGCAGGCACAGGTGCGTGGACATCGGCAGGTAGCCGTACAGACGCTCTCCGATCTCGAAATCCGCGATGTTGGATTCCAGCACGCGCGCAAATCCCCAAACCGGAATGCATCCCCAGCCCGGTTCCCGGGGGAAATAGGCCCAGTACTGCATCGCCTCACCGAAGACTGCATAGGTGATGTTGTTGGCGGTGAGGGCAAAGCGCTCCACTTCGAGCAATATCTCGGCAGGACCTGGCCGGGGGCGTGCAACCGGAGTGCAGCGGACCTGGCGCAGGTCGTTCCTGCGGACGGTGAAGTCGAGTGCGGTAGCAGTTGAGGTGGCGTTGGTGGGGGTGCTCATCAGCGTATTCACTCCTTGTCGCGTCCGAAGGGAAGTTCCAGCCCAAATCCGACCTCATAGGATCCGTTGCGTGTTCGCGTGGGATCGGTGCGAGGGAAACTGTACCCGAGCACGAACTCGCCGAAGAGTCGATTGGCAATCAGCGGATGGCGATAGATCGTGCGCACGCCATACTCGTAGATCGGTTCGGCTGCACGGGTCTGTCCCCGCACAAACGTCTCATACGCCATTGCGCGCTGCTCGCGCAGGTTCTGATAGAGAATCACTGCAGATAACCAGTTGAGGCCCTCGGTCTTCTCGCTGACGGTGCCAACGTTGGACCAGCGTGCCAGCAGCGCGGGTGTCAGCACATGGTTGTAGTCGAAGCCACTGGTGATGCCGAAGCCGATCATGCTGTTCCAGAACGGTGTGGTCCGCACGTACAGCAGATTGGTTGCGTCGGCATAGAGGTTATAGTGCAGGCGCCCTTGCACGAACACGCGTGGATGGCTGAGTCCGGCGGCGCCGACGCGGACATCGGTCTGCAGTCGCTCGGTGTCCGGGAGTGAATAGCCCAGACCTGCCAGCCATTGATCCTCGTCCCCGACTCTGGGGAACTGCGAGCGCAAGGCAAACCCTTCGTTGCGACCGCGAACAAAGTTCTCTTCGTCTTCACGGCCAACAAATGCCGACAGCCGTTCCTTGATGTTAGGAAGATCAAACCGCACACGCAGCCGTGTGCGCGACTTGGTGCCTTCGAACTGCGAGTGCGAGATCGAGGTTTCCAGCCTGCCGTGCGTACGTTGTGCGGCCGCCATGTCGTCGGCACCAAACAGGCCATCCAGCCACAGCGCGGCGCGGCAGCCGGTTTCTTCCAGCAGCGCTTCGGTGTCGTCGACAACCAGGATCTCGTCGGCAGACTGGCGAATGCAGCCGTGGTAACGCCGGCTTTCGGGAGCAACGTCCGGGTCTGTGACGGGTTCTTCGTCGGTCGCTTGGCCCGAGGCTGTCTTCGCCGGTGCGTTTTCGGCATCCCGGGCTGGC
>JBFJKG010000318.1:0-3232 GCA_041635075.1 Solimonas sp. | reverse complement strand
GCGCGCGCAAACAGGTCCGGGTAGCGCGTGCTCAGTCGAAAGGTGCCAAAGCCGCCCATCGAGACGCCGGTGACGGCAGTCCAGTCCGGGTTCAGCGGATATCGCCTTGCCACATCCGCCCAGACCTCAAACACATCGGCTTCGGCGGTGTCCTTGTAATAGCCGTCCGGGCCGCGCGCTGCCGGCGTGATGACGATGCTGCCGGTACCGCGGTCGCCGAGGCTGCTGGCGTGACGCGAACTCAGATACTGGTTGTAGTTCGCGGACAGCGCGTGCAACAGCAGCGTGAGCCCGTACCCGGAGTCCGGAGGGGGCGTCGCGGGTATGTAGATCGAATACGGCTGCAGTTGCCCGATCATCGCGCCGTCGCACGGGTAGGTCGGCGAAATGCCACCGCATTCGCGCGCGTAGTCCACGCCTTGGCCAAACACGTAGCGGCTGGCGTGAATGCGATTCATATGGCCGCTGGTGGGGACGGCGCTGTCATCCAGAACGCGGTCCTGCAGTCGGCTGAAATCAACATCAGCGTAGAACGCGCTGACGTCGCCGATGCGCAGCGCGTCTGCCTGCAGGCGCTCGCGCCACCAATGCGCCTGGGCGCGCGCCAGCACCGCGGCATCGGCGATGCTACGGCCGCTGAATACGGTGAAGTCGGGCGCTGGCTCCTGCGCGCGAAAGGCAACATTGAACAGCGCTGCGCCGGTAACCGAGGCGCCACCCGGAGCGGCTTCCGTGGCGGTGAGAGCGGGCTGAAGATACTGCCCGGTGTCTGCATCCCACAGCCCCACGCCTGCAGCCAAGCGGATCACCCCACGATTCGGGTTCCATGCCGCATGCGCTACGCGGACTTCAACCTGCTGCCGCTCAAGATCAACGGTCACGGTGGGTGCCGGCGTGATGACTGCGCCGCTGCTGGCGTTCAGTAGTTCCGCGGTCTGTCCATGCACGGTCAGAAACAATTCCGCGGGGGAGCTGACATTGGCGGCATGAGGCCAGCTGATCGCAGCGTTCGACGAACCGATGGCCACCGTGAAGGCCAGCCTGTCCGCATCCTGCAGCGCGCCCAACGTCAGCCGGAACGCCGTGGCATCGGCCAGCGGCTTGACCCGGAACTCCACCAGATCCGCCGCATTGTTGGCATACACCGCATCTGTGGGATAGGTCAGCGTGCCGGCTTTGGGCGAGAACAGGTAGGCGGTGGCGCCTTGGCCATCGTTTGGATCGGTCAAGCCCGCGGCACCGTGATCGTCAAACAGCCAATCCTGATAAACGAACTCACCGCAGCGGTAGCTGGACGCGCCTGATATCAGTATCGGCAGCGCCTGCCACACGCCGCGGTTCTCCAATTGCGGTGCGCGTGGTGGCGGCAGATACAGCGCCTGCGGCCCCGGCAAGGGCGATAACCCGCTAGGCAGCGAAACCCGGGTGTGGTCGGTTTGTACATCGCCCTCGCAGCGCGCGACCGCTGCGGCCTGCGGATTCTCCGGCAACGCGCCGGACGGTGGCTGTGAGTGGCCACAGCCTGCGAGCAGCACTGCGCTGATTGCGCACAGTACTGTGCGCGAAGCCGTGATGAGCGGCCGTTCCGGTTGGTGCATTTGCCTCTCCTCCAAAGCGGTGTGCGTTGGCGCGGCGCTGCGGCCTTGACCCCTGCACTGCGGGGCACGGTCTATCGTTGCCTTGAATCGACGCCGCCGTAGGCGTTTGTCGACTGCGTAGCGCTGCGAATTGCCGTGCCTGTTATTTGTGTACCATACGTTACATGACTGGTTCTGACCTCACAAGGCGTGGCAATGCGGGGCGGTTGCCCACGGTGCAAGGCGCGCATCAGCGGCGTTCCCGTTTCGAGCACCCAGCGATTGCCGGGGTAGACGTCTGGGCTTTGCCCCGAGGGCAGCACAAGCTGCAGCGCGGCGATATCGCAGCCTCCCAACGGGCGCGCATCTTCTATGCGTTGAGCCAGTGTTGTGCGGCGAAGGGGTACGCCGCTACCACGCTCAATGACCTGTGCCAGCTCGCAAAGATTTCGAAGTCATCGTTCTATGCGCAGTTTGCGGACAAGGAGGCCTGCTATATCGCCGCCTATGAAGCGGCGCACTACGAACTTTCTGCGGCGATGGTGCGCAGCCAGGATCTGTCCACTGATGCGGTCACCCGTACCCGCGACGCGCTGGCAGGTTACCTGCGCTACAACGCCGAAAACCCGACCGTGGCGCGCACTTTTCTGGTCGAAATTCATGCGGTCGGCCCACGGGTATGGGCGAAGCACGAGTGGGGCCATCGACGTACCGCAAGGCGCACGCAGGCGCTGTATCGCATCCGGCGCGCGGAGCACCCGGAGCTTCCGGATTTTCCGGAGTCGGTATTCCTGACGCTGGTGACCGCAGTGGAAGAAATGGTCTGCACCTATGTGCGCAAGGGCAAGACTGCCGACGTGATGAATCTGCTGCCGCAGGCGCTGTTCATGTTTGAGGCGTGCTACGCGGCACCTCCGTCGGTTGCAGCGCTGCTGCATACGCCAACGAGCGACGACTGACTTCAGGCCTGCGGGCGACGCGCATATCCACGCGATGCCTGTCCAGAACCGAGTGGCCAAACGGACAGGTTGACCGCAACGGCGGCCGGGAAGAAGATCGACAGCGTCAGTGAAGACGCTGTAAGCGCACAAGGAAACCATCGCACTGCCGCTGCGGTGGGTGTGCCGGGGGGGCTTTATGGCTCTAGCTAATGTGAAATGGGGGTGCTGCGAATCCGCAGCCTTCGGCTGGGTGTTCATCACCTCTTCACCGGATGGCCGGCGCTCGGCCAGACGCGCAGCCCACCGGTGGGTCGCGCACACAGGAGAATAGTGATGGCCGCCATATCGCTCTCCTCCGCTTTACGCGCTGAGTACGAGGCATTGTTCAATCAGTGCGTTGTTGATTCGAACCGCGCGGCGGCGGTGCTGGCGCTGGTCAACAAGCTCATTGCCAACCGCGCGCGCTATGAAGCGGTGTCCAAGCTCAACGGTGTGCCGTGGCACTTCATTGCGGTCATACACAACATGGAGTCGTCGCAGAACTTTCAGCGGCATCTGCACAATGGCGATCCGTTGACCGCACGCACGGTGCAAGTGCCCGCTGGGCGCCCCAAGAGCGGGAATCCCCCGTTTACCTGGGAAGTCAGCGCAGCGGACGCGCTGGGCATGAAGCGCCTCACAGGTGAAACGGATTGGAGCCTGGCCGGTACGCTG
>JBFJKG010000317.1:0-3240 GCA_041635075.1 Solimonas sp. | reverse complement strand
TCAGCTGCTTCTCCCAGCTGGAGCCCGGCGGTGTGTAGTAACCCCAGGTGGTGCCGTGTGGAATCACCAGCGCCTCCCCGCCCCACTCGTCCAGCTTGCGGAACAGATCCGCCGGGGTGTCGGCCACTTCGATGCAGTCGGCCGGCAACTCAGGGCTGCGGACATCCTCGGCACACACCGGGGTATCAATCAGGCTGCGGCGCTTGTCCTGCTGCAGAAACTGTCTCTTGCGATTGGGAAAGTCCACAACATACGGGCCAACCAGACGCTCCAGTGCCGGGAGCGGATCATTGCGCATGGCTCGAAACGCGACGCCGCCGGCCACGACCGGGCGTTGCGGCACCTGCTCTTCAGCCGTGTCGCGCAGGATCACATTCTTGTGCCCATAGTGACTCTCGGGGGTGTTGCCCATCTGGGTCCATTCCCAGCCGACGAAGGCGACCACATCCGGATTGTCGGCCGGGCCTGCCGCTTCATTGCAGGCGCGCACCGTGTCTTTGATCATCGACCAATGACGCGGCGTAAGGCTCTCGGCATGGTCGGTGTGCGCGTAGAAATCCAGAGACGAACAGAAGCGCGCATAGTCGCAGGCGTCGGCTGGCGGCCTGGCGCCGGGACCATGCATCAGCGGCAATGCCCATACAAAGGCGTCCATCGAGAATGTGCTGTGCACATGCAGATCGCCGAACAGGATCTGGTCACCCTGGCCCGCTACGGGGGAGTCCGTGTTCTGAGCAACGCGTTCGCGCAGCACACCGTCGGCAATACGCGCCGGGGTCACCACGCCAGGACGCTCAGGCTCAACCTCGCGATCCCAGACAGCCAATGTGGCCAGTACGGCAACCAGTACCAGTCCACTCACGGCGATAGTCCGTTTCATCTCTCCTCCCCCCGATTCAACTGTCGGTTTGACGGCATTAAAGGCCTTTGGTTTACACTCTGTCAATATGTTGAACCATCAGCTACGCACGCGAGTTGCACTCGCCTGGTCTGCGGTCTTGGTCGGTGGAGCCGTGGCTACCGCCGCGCTGGTCCACGATGGCTGGCCTACCCGGCTGCCCCGTGATGCGGTCGCGATGGTGGGCACTCAACCCATTTCACGCGAACAATGGTTGCGGGCGCTGGCAGCGGTCGAGACCGATCGCGGCAGGCCGTTGGACGCTGCTGAACGCGCCTCGGTGCTGCAGCGCCTGGTGGATGAGGAACTACTGTTCCAGCATGCCCTCGATAGTGGCCTGGCACGCGATGATCCCGGCCTGCGCAAGACCTTGGTCGCGGGCGTTATCGATGCCTCGACAGCCGCCAGCGGCGAGGACGAGGCCGGCGCGCGTGTGCTGTTTGCCCGGGATCCTGGCTATTTCGCAGCGCAACCCCGTCTGCGGGTGACGGCCGTTGCGCTGCCCCCCGAAGCGCAGCCGCCGACTACCGAGACCCTGGTCGCCGCCCTGCGAGATGGCGAGATCACGGCGCCGCTGCATGCCATCGACCTGCCGCAGCTGCCCGTACCGCTGCCACAGCTGGCGCAACGCCTGGGCGGACGCGCGGCAGAAGCCCTGAGAACCGGCGTGCCCGGCGAGGTCATGGGTCCGTTGGCCGGTGATGGCCGTAGCCTGCTGTACCTGATGGTTCGCCAGCGCCTCGCCGACCAACCCCGCTACGAAGATGTTGCGGATGCAGTGCGCGTCGAGTGGGCGCGGCGGCAGGCGGAGGCTGAACTGGCGGATCTGCTGGCCGCGCTCAGACAGTCGACATCCGTACGGCTCGCGGATACACCCGAAATTGAATAGGTCGGTGTGCCGCTGGGTCTTGGGCCTGTGCCTGCTGCTCATGGGCGGCGCAGCGAGCGCGCACAACCGCTCGGTCTCCTACTCGACGTGGACGATTGCGGGCAATGAGCTGGTGGCCGATCTGCGCCTGCCTACCAGCAATCTGAATCCGCTGGGCCTTGATCCCGCCGATGCGCAGACCGCGCATCTGCTGGCCGACCGTGTCGGCACCCAGTTCCTGGTGTGGTCCGGAGACGCACCCTGCGCCATGGATCACAGCGAGGCCCATCGCAGCGGCTCGATTTTCCGCGTGCATGCGCAGTGGCGCTGCAAGGAACGCGCGACGCGGTTGCGCTCCGATTTTCTGCGTGACGTCATCCCCGGCCACCTGCACTTGTTGCAGTGGCGCTCGGGCGCCGCACTGCAAGGGCCGTATGCACTCAGCAACGCGCAGCCGGAACTGGCCATCCAAGCGGCGCCACCCGAGGCCAGCCAGTATCTGGGGCTCGGCGCGGAGCACATCCTGCAGGGCTGGGACCATCTCGCTTTCCTGGTCGTGTTGCTGCTTGGCGCAGCAAGCTGGAGCCAACTGGCATGGCGCGTGACGGGCTTTACGGTCGGACACAGCCTGACACTGGCCCTGGCGACTCTGGCGGGCGTACATCCGGCGCCGGCCCTGATCGAAAGCTTCATTGCGCTGACCATCGTCTGCACGGCGGCGGAGCGGGTGTTTTCCGGCCACCCGCGCGCCATCGTCAACAGCGCGCTGCTGGCAACGGTGCTGGCCGCGATCGGTGTCTACACCGGCACCCTGCCGTGGACCTTGATGCTTGCCGTGGTGCTGCTGAGCTTTGGCGCCTATACCGACCCACGGCTTGATGGTTTGCGCACCGCATTGTTTGGGCTGTTCCACGGCTTTGGCTTTGCCTCGGTTCTGGGCGATCTGAACGCCGGACAGACCGTGCCACCGCTACCCCTGTTCGCATTCAATCTTGGCGTAGAACTGGGCCAACTCGCGTTTGTAGTGCCGCTGTGGTGGCTAATGCGTCGCTGGTCGGCACTGCGCACGCCGTGGGTGCCGGCGGCGGTGCTGGCGCTCGGCACGGCGTGGTACCTGCAGCGACTCACCTGACCTTACTGACTGATCCTGAAGCGGAGTCTGATAGATGAAAACGGTACTCAAGCTGTTCGCGGTGGTAGCGGTGCTGGCACTGCTGACGGCAATCCTGCTGCGCCAACCCTGGGTTCAGGATCGTCTGATCAAGGTGGTCATCCACAAGAACATGGACAACTCGGACCGAGCTGTCTTGTTCGAAGACAATGCCCTGCGTCTGCTGGTATGCGGAAGTTCGTCGCCATTTCCTGCGGAGGATCGTGCACGGCCCTGCCTGGCAGTCATAGCCGGGGGCAAGTTCTACGTGGTTGACACCGGCCCCGGATCCTGGAACCGCATGGCCCTGCTGCGCATCCCGGG
>JBFJKG010000316.1:0-3243 GCA_041635075.1 Solimonas sp. | reverse complement strand
TCACGCAGCGTCTGCTTGCGGATGTGGCGCAGCGCCTGGTTCTCGAATCCCAGTTCACACAGGCGTTGCGCAAAGCGTTTGGGCAGCCACTCGCTCAGCACTGTTTTCAGCTCGGTCGCCGGGCGTTGCTGCTGCGCAGTGCACAGCAGGTCGTAGGCGTCCTGATCCGGCAGCAAATCCAAGCGCAGATCGTCACCCGGCTGCCAGTAGGACGATATCTGCAGTATGGCCGGGCCGCTGAGCCCCCGGTGCGTGATCAGCATCGCATTGCGGAACTCGGCGCCATTGCAGCGGCTGACAACGGGCAGCGCCAGGCCGCTAAGGTCCGCGTAGTGGGCCTGATGGCTGCCGGTAAGCGTCAGCGGCACCAGGCCGGCGCGCGTCGGCAGCAGCGGATGGTCGAACTGGCGGGCCACCGCGTAGCCATAGCCGCTGGCGCCCATGCTCGGTATGGACAGGCCCCCGGTCGCGATCACCAGCGAGGCGGCATCGACGATGCCGAGTCGGCAGTCGAGATGGTAACGGCCATCGAGCCTGCGGATATCGGTCACCGCGCAGTTAACCTCAATGCGCACGCCCGCATCGGCGCATTCGGCCAGTAGCATGGCCACGATCTGCTTCGATGAATCGTCGCAGAACAGCTGGCCCAGTTCCTTCTCATGATAGGCAATGCCATGGCGCTCAACCAGCGCGATGAAGTGCTCGGGTCGGTATCGCGCCAGCGCAGATTTGCAGTAATGCGGGTTACGGGACAGAAAGTTGGCGGGCGTCGTGTGCAGATTGGTGAAATTGCAGCGCCCGCCGCCCGACATCAGGATCTTCTTGCCCACCCGATTGGCGTGGTCCAGCAGCAGGACGCTGCGACCCCGCTGCGCCGCGGTGAGCGCGCACATCAGGCCGGCAGCTCCGCCACCGATGATGACGACATCAAAGCTCATGAACCGCGCTCTATAGGCAGAATCCGGGCGCGAAGAATACCTGCGCGGGTGCGGCGAGGGTACTGCTGCGTCCTTGCCGCGCAAGGGGCCCGGTCTGCAACGAGCCGGGTGTTTCCCTACAGCGGCTCAGCATTTGTCGACGATGGGTCGCATTGAAGGCATATGACTGCAAAACCCTAACCCAAAGTTAGGGGCGTTGGCCCTGCCCCGGGGCCTATCGTTTTGCCGTGGGTAGGGCTGCGCACTGATGAAGTTGGCGCGGCCCGGCTTGCAGTCATCGCAACCGTGCACGCCGCTAGGATTCGGCGCCCCTTGGCCATGTTGGTCCTGGGGGCGCGGGTCTGGACGGTGTGGCGCAGGTCGTCGTGGCGGAAATGCAGAGGGTCACAACCATATAACGAGCTGGCGCCCCGTTGCGGGGCGTCGATGTCCGATCACTGCCGGAGGGTAGTGCGGGTATCCGCTATGAGCTAAATCGCGGTGGGGAGAGTTGATGCACGATTCACGCAGCGCGTTTGCCCAGGCATTCGTCCGGATTACCGAGCCGTTGATCTTCAGCCGGCGCTGGTTGACCCTGACTGCGCTGGCATTGATTACCGCGTTCCTCGGTTACCAGGCTTCGCATCTGCGCATCGACACCGGCTTCGAGAAGCAGCTGCCGCTCGGCCACCCCTACATCCAGGTCTACAAGCAGTACGAGAAGGAGTTCGGCGGCGCCAACATGACCTTGGTGGCGCTGACACAGGCCGACGGCGACATCTACAACGAGTCGTTCATGCGCTCGCTGCGCCAGGCGACCGATGCGGTCTACTTCACGCCAGGCATGGACCGTGCGCGCGTCAGTTCGATATTCACGCCTGACGTTCGCTATCTGGAAGTGGTGGAGGGTGGCTTCGCTGGCGGCAACGTGGTGCCGGCATCGTTCGCTCCGACCCCGGAAATGCTGGCGCGCGTGCGCGCTAACGTGGAGAAGGCCGGCATCATCGGCCGCCTGGTAGCCAACGACCACAGTGGCGCGATGATCTTCTCCGAGTTGCTCGAGAATGATCCGGTTACTGGCGCCAAGCTTGACTATCTGGAAACCGCCCATCGCCTGGAAGAGATACGCCAGCGGTTCACCAGTCCGCTCCGGTACGAATACCGACTCAAATCCGACCTGCCACCGCTGAAGGCCGGTGATGTGGTCAAACGCAGCTACAGCGATGAGCGCGGCCTGCTGTTCGCGATCAAGAACATCGATGTGCGGCTGTCGAACGCCGAGGGCCAGGAGCAGCCTGCGACCCTGCGCGGCTACCAGCTTGAAGTACAGGCGGTAGAGAACCCGGACTACAACCCGACGCTGTCGGTGCACATCATCGGGTTCACCAAGGCGGTTGGCGATATCGCGGACAGTGCGCTGGAAGTGTTCAGTTTCTTTGGCCTCACCGTGTTCCTGGTGTGGCTGTTGCTGTGGCAGTACTGCGGGTCGCTGAAGGTCGCGTTTCTGCCGCTGGTATGCGGCGTGCTTGCCGTGGTCTGGGAGCTGGGCCTGCTGCACATGATCGGTCTGGCGCTGGACCCGTTCGCGGTGCTGATGCCGTTCATCGTGCTGGCTATCAGTACCTCGCATGGCATCCAGATCACCAACTTCTGGCTCAATGAAGTCTCCGACAACGGCCGCAATTCATTTGATGCCGCGGTGGCGACCTATCGTCGTCTGGTGATACCGGGCCTGTCGGCATTGGCTACCAACTTCGTGGGCTTCGGCACCATCTTGCTGATTCCGATCGACATCATCCGGGAAATGGCGATCAACGCCATGCTCGGTCTGGTGGCGATAGTCCTGTGCAAGAAGATGTTGCTGCCGTGTCTGCTGACCTTTGCCACGCTCAAGGACCCGCAGAAGTTCCGCGCCTATCAGCAGCGCCGCGACCAGCGGCTGGCACCGGTCTGGCATGCGCTGGCGGGTATCACACGCCGGCCGGTTGCTGCCCTGGTGCTGGTTGCAGCCGCCGGTCTGTGGGGCTGGGGCACCTGGGTCTCGCAGGACCTGAAGATCGGCGAGCTGCATGACGGCGTGCCGGAGCTGCGACCCGATGCCCGCTACAACCTGGATTCTGCCGAGATCGTCCGCGACTTCTCGATCGGTGTCGACGTGCTCAAGGTTGTGGCAGAAGGCAAGGCCGATGGCTGCATCGACCATTCGATCATTTCAATGATCGATCGATTTGCATGGCGCATGGAGAATATCCCCGGCGTGCAGTCCACGCTTTCGCTGCCAAAACTGCAGCGCAAGGTCTACAACAGCTACAGCGAGAGCAATCCG
>JBFJKG010000315.1:0-3255 GCA_041635075.1 Solimonas sp. | reverse complement strand
GGCTTCCAGTGCGGGCCCCGCCAGAAAACGCAGAAAGCCCTCGCGTAGTGGCGAGGGCTCGTCCGGCAAATGCAGATCGGATAGGAACAGCGTGGCCATGCGGCCGCCGCGGCGCTACTTCTTGGCCTTGGGCACTTTGACCACGCTGGCCTTGGTGATCACAACCTGCGTCAGCGGCATGTCGCGGCCAAACGGGCGGCCCGGGCCGGTGGGGGTGGTGGCGATGCTATCAACCACGTCCATGCCATCGATCACTTTGCCGAACACCGCGTACCCCCAGCCATCGAAGCTGGGGTAGTCCAGTGACGCGTTGTCGGCGTGGTTGATGTAGAACTGCGATGTTGCCGAATGCGGTTCGCCGGTACGGGCCATGGCAATGGAGCCACGCACATTTTTGAGGCCGTTCTTGGCCTCGTTCTCAATGCTGGCACGGGTCTCGGCCTGGGCGTAGTCCTGACCATAGCCGCCGCCCTGGATCATGAAACCCTTGATCACACGGTGGAACACGAGGCCGTCGTAGTGCTTGTCCTTCACATACTGCACAAAGTTCGCTACCGACTTGGGCGCATGCTCGGCATCCAGCTCAAGGGTGATATTGCCCAGGGAGGTTTCAAGCAGTACGCGTACAGGTTCGACGCGGGCGGGTTCTTTGGCTTCAGCAACAGTCATGAGTAGTCCTAGCAGGCAGGTAAGTAGTATGGATTTCATCGTGCACCCCCAGTTCAGGCGGCAAAAGATCGGGGCTGGGCGCCATCGACTTCGGCCAGCGCATCATCCAGCAGGTCGATGTCCGTGGAGCCGTGAATCGCACCCTCGGACAAGGTGCGACGGAAAGCGCGACCACCCGGCATTCCGCGATACAGGCCGAGAATATGACGCGTGATGTGATGCAGATGCGCGCCACGATCCATTTCCTTGATCGCGTAGTACTTCATCTGCTCAATGACATCATGCCGGCTCAACGGCGGACGCTGATCGCCAAACAGCTGGGCGTCAACGCCGCTGAGGATATATGGATTCTCGTAGACCTCTCGACCGAGCATGACGCCATCGACATGGCGCAGGTGTTCAGCGCTTTGCTCCAAGGTCTTGATCCCACCATTGATCACAATCGTCAATGAGGGGAAATCCTGTTTGAGCCGGTAGACCAGGTCGTACTGCAGTGGGGGAATCTCGCGATTCTCCTTGGGTGACAGCCCCTTCAGCCAAGCCTTGCGCGCGTGCACGATGAACACTTCACAGCCCGCTGCGGCAACCGTCTCCACAAAATGACGCATGAAGGGATAGTCTTCCGAATCATCGACGCCGACACGATGCTTGACCGTGACCGGCAGCGAGGTAACCGAGCGCATCGTTCGGACGGCGGCGGCCACATGGTCGGGTTCGCGCATCATGCATGCGCCGAATCGACCTTCCTGAACCCGATCAGACGGACAACCGCAGTTCAGATTGATTTCGTCGTAGCCGTAGTGCTCGCCCAGTTCAGCGGCCTGAGCGATTTCGTCCAGTTCCGAGCCACCAAACTGCAGCGCGATCGGATGCTCCGCAGGGTTGAACTTCAGGAAGCGCGCACGCGCGCCATGCACGATCGCGCCCGTGGTGATCATCTCGGTGTAGAGGCGCGCATGCTGCGACATCTGCCTGAGGAAGAACCGGCAGTGACGATCCGTCCAGTCCAGCATCGGCGCCACGCAAAATTTCCAAGGCTCGGCCTTGGCGGCAGGAATCTGTTGCATGGCTTACTGACTGCGATCGCTAGTGCGGCGGGGCCGGGTCGGAATCAAGCTGGGCGTCACGCTCAATCGCGCCGGGCGTCGACGTTGTAGCGCAGCGAAATCTCGCACGGAGTACGGCCCTTGGCACCTTGACACTGCATCGTGCCCGTCGTCTCTGCCTTCTTGGGGCGTGTCGCCGCCTGTATTGCCGGCGCCAGATCAAAGCCGCCCCCCATGCAGTCACGGTCGGGGCAGTGAATCTCAAAGAACGCCTGCATGTCCGGCAGGAAAATGCGCTTGTGCGGAGACGAGTGCGGCTGACCGCTGGGCAGCATGAAGCTCAGCTGGACACCAATCTCGGTCACGCCGGGGATCTTCTCGGCCAGGGTGGGCACAGACATATACGCACGCTGATGCGCTTCACGCACACGAGCGTCAATCGCGCGGGGATTGTTAGCCAACGAAATGACTCCTTAAGCCTGCACAGCGAACGGGAGTCCGTGCAGAAAAGTCCGACCGCATTCCCGGGGAAAGATAAGGATTTGCTCAACTTTCCGGGCCGCGTTCCCGGCTGAAAGCCGGCGTGAGCGGATCGGTAACCGGGCTATTGTACCCTTTTTTGGCACAACCCTGTTGTTTTCACGCGGATTCGGCAGCTTCGCGGCCTCGTTGGCGGGCTTCCGCCTCGCGCCTGGCCTCTTCGATCTGATCCAGCACGGCCCCCACGTCGGCACTGGCGGCGTCTTCGACATGTCGGCCACTGAGTTCCGCATCAGGCTTCAGTTCACTGGCCTGATACAGCGCCCATATTTCACGGGCGTACTCGGTCTCCAGCAGATCAGGCGCCGCACGGCCGAAGGTCGCGCGCATGTTATTGACATCGCGCTGCAGCATCCGGAACGCGTTGTTGTTTCCGGCGGCATACACCGCCTGCGGCAGGTCGATGATGACCGGTCCGTTGGCGTCGACCAGCACGTTGTATTCCGACAAGTCGCCGTGGATGAGGCCTGCGCAAAGCATTCTCACGATCTCGGCCATCATGAAACGATGCCAGGTGCGCGCCTGGTCCGCACTCATCTCCACTTCGCCAAGGCGCGGTGCCGGTTGACCATCGCCATCCAGTACCAGCTCCATCAGCAGTACGCCGTCGAAAACGCCGAACGGCTTTGGAACCCTGACCCCTGCGTCGGCCAGCCGGTAGAGCGCGTCTACCTCAGCGTTCTTCCACTCCGCCTCCTGCACCTCTCGACCGCGCTGGCTGCGTTTGCCGATGGCGCGCGCATCTCGGCTGCCGCGCGCCTTTCTACCTTCTTGGTACTCGGCGAGCTTGTGGAAGCCGCGATGTTCCGCTGCCTTGTATACCTTGGCGCAGCGGATCTGGTCGCCACAGCGAACGACAAACACTGAAGCTTCCTTGCCGCTCTTCAACTGCCGCAGTACGTCGTCGATGATGCCGCCGTCCGCCAGCGGCTGCAGGCCCTTGGGGGTCTTCATCGCGCAATGAACCCACGCGCACCGCACGAGCCAACACGGCGGCAGG
>JBFJKG010000314.1:0-3263 GCA_041635075.1 Solimonas sp. | reverse complement strand
TTGGCACTGGCCAGGCAGCCGTCGTAGTCCGTCAACGCAAGCTGGATGGTTGCCAGATTGTCCAGGGCGTACTGCTTCTCGCGCTGCCAGTCGAGGTTCTGGGCGTCCAGCGCGAGCAGGCGATCAGCACTGCGGTCATACCGCTCAAACCACGCCAGCGCGCGCTGCGGGTCGGCGCGCAGAAAATGGTCGTAGCCAATATAGAACTGGCTTTGCGCCATGTTGAAGATCGCCTGCTGATCTTCAGGGTTGCGGCGTACCCGTTCCTCGTCCAGCTTCAGCGACTCATGGAACGCCGGCGACGCTTCGTTGAGCTTGCCCTGCTGGACACGCACGTCACCAATCTGACGCAGCGCCTGCGCGCGGGCGGACAATTCCGCATCGCTGAGATGTACAGCGTCGACCTCGGCGAAGTAGTTCATCGCCTGTTCGCCAACGGCGTCGAGGATGTCGAGCTTGCCGATCGGTTCAAGCTTCTTGCGCAGATCGCCCAGCATGAACTGAATCAGACCTTCGGCCTGCGAACGGCGGGTTTCGGCGAGACTCCGCTGCGCTTGCGCATCGTTGCGCGCCTCCACCGCGAAGTAGGCCAGCCCGGTTGTGAACGCGGCCGCAACCAGAGCGCTTGCAGCGATGGCGGTGAGCCGGTGCTGGCGGCGCAGAAGGTCTCGCTGCTTGAGCGCATCGAGCCCGAGGTCGAGCACGCCAGCGACCAGCTTGAGCAGCGCATCGTGGCGGCTGTCTTTGCCGCGGCGAATGTCGGCAGCAACCGGTTCTGCCGGTTGCTCGGTGAGCTGTCCGTCATCGCCGACCTCGAACCGCAAGGCCGGCGCGAAGCACTCGTCTTGCGGCTGCCCGGCGCTGCTGGCACACGGCTCGCCGTCGACGATCACGCAGAACACGCGCCGGCTCTTGCCTAGGGCCTTGAAGCAGCGGATCTCCTCATTGACCCAGTGCGACGCGGCCGAGGCGCGGCTGGCAATCACGATCAGCGCTTCGGCGCGCACCAGCGCGTCGTTGATCTTGCCGCTCAGTGAGCCAGCGGAAGCAAGATCGTCGCGGTCACGGAATACCGGAAACAGCCGCGGGGGAACCACCATGCCCTCGGGCGCCGGCTGCCCGACCAGCTTGCGGGGTACACGGTAGGTTTCCAGCGCGCGATGCAGCCATCTCGCCATCGCCTCGTCGGCGTGGCTGTAGCTGATGAAGGCCCAGTACCGGTCCATGGTCATGTCCTGCTCCCTCTGGCCGGCTCTGCTTCCGTCGGCCAGTCACCTGCAGCGAACATGGCCGCATGGTACCGCGATCAGGCGCCTGCAACGCCCGCCCGCGCCAACTGACCGGCCCGGCAGGCGCGCGGCCAGCAATGGTCGGAACTTCGCCGGGATTTGGTCAGGACTCCAGTGCGCGGTCTGCCTAGTGTGGACAGGCGCGCAATCACCGCCGCCATAGGACCGAAGGAGACATCGATCATGCACACCCACAGTTCAGCCGTGCCGCTGCTTAACAAGCTGGCTATCGCGACCGTACTCGCCGCCACGCTGCTGGCCCCGGCCTGGGCCGCGGACAAGGACATCGCCAGCAACCAGAAGAAAACCACGGCCAAACCGGCACTGGCAACGCGCGCAGCCGTCGCCGCGGAGCTCAGGGCCCAGGATCCAAACAAGGACTCGGCCAAGGACGACGCCGGCGGCAAAAAGGACGTCAACAAGGAAGTCCCGGGCGGCGGGCCGAGCCCGAACATCCCGGGCCTGACGCGAGAGGACCCACGCGGTGCCAAAACCGGCGGTTCAGGGTCTGGTTCCACCGATCCGCTGCAGGCCGTCAAAGAAGCAGGCACCATCCGCGATGGCACGTCCAATACCCTGCTGATCAACGAGGCGGCCAACGGTGCCGCACAACGGCCCAGGTTCGACAACGGCTTTGGCGAAACCCCTCAGCCCGATGAAAAGGCGGTGTCGGACGCGATGGCCGGGCATTCAGGCAACCCGATGAAGGGCCTGGTCGGCAATGATCGAGTTGGTGGGCCGCTAGGAGACTCGGCCGCTGCCAGCGACGCCTCACGCGGCCATGGCATCGGCAAGGACGCCGTCGCGGAGGGCATCACCAGCCCCACCGGTATGTTCAAGGACGGCGAGCTGAAGAACAGGGGCAAGGGCAATCTGGCCAAGGATCTGGGCATCGACGATCGCAAGGCCACCGGACTGGTGATGGGCGGCAAGCGCTTCGAGGAAATCGACGCGATCTCCAGAGGCGAAAACCCAGACGCCGGCAAACCCGCCGAAGAGACCAAGCCGGCGAAGGCCGACAAACTGATCTGTCACAACGATGATTGCAGCCACTCGGCGACCGTGCATCCGGACGGCTCGGTGGATGTGCGTAAACCGGACAAGACGCGCGAGACCATACAGCCCGACGGCAGCTCGGTCACTCGCGACAAGGACGGCAAGGTCATCGACGAACAGGAGGCCTATACCGGCCGCCCCGATCCGGACGGCAATCACGGCACCATCAGCAAGCAGGACTTTCTCCAGCAGAAACTCGGCGACCGCAATTTCCTGATCAAGGAGTCCGCCAAGGCCGGGGGTACAGTCAATCCGGACCGCGGAGAAACCAGCAGTGGTGTCAGCCGCTCAGGCGCCGTGCCCTCGCAGCAGTCGCTGGGGCGCAATCTGGTCGGGCAGCCCGGCAGCCAGAATGTGCGCTCGGGGGGCAGCGCCTCCGGGCCCAACTTCAACGGCAACCTGGGTGCAATTGATCCTGGCCCGGACCAGACCGTCAGCGGCGGCGCTGCGCGTGAGCAGGATCACGTCGGTGAGACCTTGGGTCGGGTTGGCACTCGCACGAATCTCAACGGTCGCCCGTCTTCGGATGAAGACGACGATGACACCACAGAGTCCGACAAGGACAAATAGTCCGGCCCAGCGCTGCTTGCGTATCGGAGCACCCTGCGGGGTGCTCTTTTTTTGTTCGGGTTCCCCGCTACTGTGACGCAGCGCACACGGCCGCCGCGCAGCGCGGCCAGCCGCCGGCCATCGTCGGGAAATGGTCGGGATTTGGTACGGACCCTGGAAACTTCCGCGATTAGCTTGAGGGCGCCGGGGCAGGAAGCGCCGGTAACCGTTACCGGAGCATTCAGCCATGAGAATACTGTCACCTCTTGTTGCCGTACTCGCGCTGTCGGCAGCCACCCTCCCGCCGGCTCAGGCCCAGGTACTGCCCGGCCTGCTGGGCGACACCGTAAAAGTCAGCGCCAGCGTACA
>JBFJKG010000313.1:0-3271 GCA_041635075.1 Solimonas sp. | reverse complement strand
TTGGCTTCTCCGCTGTCGCTGCGTTCACGCACCATGTAGAAACCTTGCTGGACCGCGTGCGCAGTGGCCAGCGCCAGGTTACCCAGAGCGATGTCGATCTGCTGCTGCGATCGGTCGATGTGATGCGCTCTATGCTCAAGGCGGCGTCCAGCGGCGACGAACTCGACGCTGCGCAGGCTGCGGCTGTGCAATCCGAGCTGGAGTCCAGCCTGGTCACCGGAACAGCGCCGCCACCGCAGGTGCAGGCTGCCGCCGCGACCACCGTGCCCACACACCCGCGGGCTGCCTGGTCAATTCACTTCGTACCCAAACCGGAACTGTTCGCCAGCGGCAACGACCCGCTGCGCATCCTGCGCGAAGTGACTGCGTTGGGCGCGGCTGAAGTCCGCTGTGATGCCGGTCGGCTGCCGGCGCTGCGTGGCGCAGAGCCGGATCTTTGCTATCTGGCATGGAGCCTCAACCTGGAGGGTGAAGTCACGCAGGACCAGATCCGCGAGTGCTTCGCCTGGGTGGAAGACGATTGCACGCTGGAGATCAGGGCAGTGGATGCCCAGATGCCGGCACCGCCGACCGCAGCATCCGCGCCGCGACCTGCCGAGCCAGCGGCGAAGCGTCCGGCATTGAATGTCGTTGAAGGCGGGCGCGGCGAGCCGCGGGACAAGGCCGGTGAGGGTGGCTCCATACGCGTTGGCACCGAGAAGATCGACGCGCTGATCAATCTGGTAGGCGAGCTGGTGATCACGCAGGCCATGCTGATGCAGCAGGCCGGCCAGTTGGACCCGGTGCAGAACGAGCGTCTGCTGCAGGGTTTGTCTCAGCTCGACCGCAATACCCGCATGCTGCAGGAAGCGGTGATGTCCACGCGCATGCTGCCGATGGATTTTGTCTTCAGCCGCTTTCCGCGGGTGGTGCGTGATCTCGCGGCAAAACTCGGCAAGCAGGTGCGTCTCAGCACCCTTGGCGAGCACACCGAACTCGACAAATCGGTGATCGAGCGCATTGCCGATCCGCTGAATCATCTGGTGCGCAACGCTTTGGATCACGGCCTGGAGAGCGTGGAGGAACGCACGCGATCAGGCAAGGATGTCTGCGGCAGCATCCGGCTGTCAGCCGCGCACCAGGGCGGCAACATTCTGATCGAGGTCAGCGACGACGGTCGTGGCCTCGATCGCGATCGCATCATCGCCAAGGCGCGTGAGCGCGGCCTTCAGGTTCTGGATTCGGCGACCGATGCCGAAGTCTGGCAACTGATCTTTGCCCCCGGATTCTCAACGGCGGCGTCGGTTACTGACGTCTCCGGACGTGGGGTCGGAATGGATGTGGTGAAGAAGAATATCCAGGCGCTGGGCGGTCAGGTCGATATCACCTCTCAGACCGGGCATGGCATGACCGTCAGCATCCGTCTGCCGCTGACGCTGGCAATACTGGATGGCATGTCGGTTCGGGTGGGCGACCAGATCTTCATCGTGCCGCTGGGCGCCGTGGTGGAATCGCTGCAGCCACGCGCAGAGCAGGTCAAGTCGCTTGCCGCACAAGGCCATGTGATCAAGGTCCGCAACGAATACGTACCGCTGGCCGAGTTGGCGCAGATGTTTGGCATTCCCGGTGAATCCTCAGGCCCCAGTGACGGCATTCTGGTGCTGATGGAGGCCGAGGGGCGGAAGATCGCGGCACGCGTCGACGAACTGGTCGGCCAGCAGCAAGTCGTCATCAAGTCCCTGGAGACGAACTATCGCCGTGTGCGCGGCATCTCCGGCGCAACGATTCTTGGCGATGGCCGAGTCGCGCTGATTCTCGACGTTGCCGGTCTGGTGCGTCTGTTCTCGACTCAGGCGCAGGCCGCCTGAGTTCCCACCCAATATAGAGCCCCGCGAGCCCACACATGAGCACCGTCAGCAACGAGTCCAGTGCCCCGGCGACCAGCGGCATGGCTAACGACATGCCGCACGAGTTCCTTACGTTCACGCTGGGCGCAGAGGAATATGGTGTCGACATACTCAAGGTGCAGGAGATCCGCGGCTACGACACCGTGACCCGGATCCCCGAAGCGCCTGACTTCATCAAAGGCGTGATCAATCTGCGCGGCACGATCGTGCCGGTGGTCGATATGCGCCTCAAGTTCAAGCTCGGCAAGGCCGAGTACAACGAGTTCACGGTCATGATCATCCTCAACGTTGCCCGCCGCGTGGTGGGCATGGTGGTGGATGGCGTGTCCGATGTGATGCAACTGACCCCCGAACAGATCCGGCCAGCGCCGGAGTTCGGCAGTGCGGTCAATTCCAGATTCATCACCGGCCTCGGCGCGTTCGACGAACGCATGCTGATTCTGGTCGATATCGAAAAGCTGATGTCAGCGGCTGACATGGCGCTGATGGATAGCCATAGCCAGGTACTGCAGTGACATTTCCCCGCGTTTAACCGGCACCGGAGACTCCCATGAAACTCACAATGCTCTCTATCCAGGCGCGGTTGAAGACCGTTGCCGTACTGCTGATGACCCTGCCGTCAGTTGTGGCTACGGCTTGCTTTGCCCATGGGCACGGCACCCTGTCGTCGCCGGGCCTGCTGGCCGTATTGGCGGCGGCGATCAGTGCCGGTGCCGTGGGCGCCTACCTTGCGCTAGGCGCACGCCGTTCTGGTGCTGTGCGCGAGGCCAGTCTGGCCGGCGCCGCAGTGACTTCATCTCAACTCTGAATAGGCCGCACCCACATGAAATCAACACAATCCCCGGTAGCGGCCACTTCTGAAGTGTCCGGCAAGCCCGCCCGCGCCCCGCGCTCCCGCGTGCGCGCGGTGGCCACAGCCAAGCGCCCGTCGGCAGCAAAGAAAGGGCCTGCTCTGAGTGGCGAGCAACGTGCGGACATGGAAGGCCAGATCGCCGCGATCAACCGCGTGCAGGCAGTCATCGAGTTTTCGCTTGATGGCACTATCCTCAAGGCCAACGACAACTTCCTGAAGACGCTCGGCTACACGTTAGACGAGATCCGTGGACACCATCACCGGATGTTTGTCGATCCCGAGCATCGCGACAGCGCTGAGTACCGCATGTTCTGGGAGCGTCTGGGGCGTGGCGAGTTCGATGCCGGCCAGTACAAGCGCTATGGCAAGAATGGCAAGGAGGTCTGGATACAGGCCAGCTACAACCCGATCTTCGATGTCAGCGGCAGGCCGTTCAAGGTCGTCAAGTACGCCACCGATGTCACCGAGCAGGTCATGGCGCGCATGGCGCTGCAGCAGGCGGTGGAGCAGGCTCAGTCCGTGGTCGATGCCG
>JBFJKG010000312.1:0-3273 GCA_041635075.1 Solimonas sp. | reverse complement strand
TCCTCTCCGCTGGGCAGCGTGCCGAGCTTGCGCGGCAGCCGGAACAGGGCCAGTGCCTCGTCCAGTGTGATTGTGTCGATGCGCTGATTGGCGCGCAGGCTGGCAAAGCGCGGCTTGTCCTCGTCTTCCTTGGTGCCGATCTGCACGAACGGACCGAATCGGCCCAGACGCGCGCTGACCGGCTTGCCGCTGACCGGGTCGATGCCGATCTGACGCGCTTCGGAAACCTCCTTGCGTGACAGCTCCATCTTCTCGTCGATGCGCGGCTTGAACCCCTGCCAGAACTCCGCCAGCAGCGGCTGCCATTGCTTCTCACCGCGCGAGACCGCATCGAGATCGTCTTCCAGATGGGCGGTGAACTCGTAGTCGACGTACTGCGTGAAATGATCGGTCAAGAACTTGTTGACGATCATGCCGACGTCCGACGGATTGAACGCCTTGCCCTCAAGCCGAACGTAGTCACGCGCCAGCAGCGTGGAGATGATCGACGCGTAGGTAGAAGGACGCCCGATGTCGTACTCCTCGAGGGTCTTCACCAGGCTGGCTTCGGTAAAGCGCGGTGGCGGCTCGGTAAAGTGCTGGTCTGCGATCAGATCGGCGAGGTCCACCATTTCGCCCACTTCGAGTGCCGGCAGACGCTTGTCGTCGTCCTCGTCTTCCTTGCCGGTCGGGGTATCAAAGCTCTGCGTGTATGCGGCGATGAACCCGGGCTCGATCAACGTCGACCCGTTGGCACGAAATGCGTGCCTGTCGCCGGCGCGCAGCTCCGCGGCCACGGTATCGAACAGCGCCTGCTCCATCTGGCTGGCGACGGTGCGCTTCCAGATCAGCTCATAGAGCTTGGCCTGTTCCGGTGACAGATACTGCGCCACATCCTTCGGCAGACGGGCGGCCGAGGTCGGTCGCACCGCCTCATGCGCTTCCTGGGCGTTCTTTGACTTGGTCTTGTAGACCCGGGCCTCTGCCGGCAGCGCCTTGGCGCCAAACTGCTTTGGAATGACCTCGCGGATTTCGGCCAGCGCGTCCTGCGACAGATTCACCGAGTCGGTACGCATGTAGGTGATCAGGCCCAGGGTTTCACCGCCCAGATCAATGCCTTCATACAGCTGCTGCGCAGCCCGCATCGTGCGGCTCGCAGTGAAGCCGAGCTTGCGGTTGGCCTCCTGCTGCAAGGTCGAGGTGGTGAACGGTGGCGCCGGATTGCGGCGACGCTGCTTCTTGTCGACCGCAGCCACGCGCAACTTCCCGCTGGCCGCCTTGTGCACCATGCTCTTGGCGGTCATCGCGCCGACGGCATTACTCAGGCTGAATTGCTCGACCTTGCGGCCATCGAGCTCGATCAGCTTGGCGGTAAAGCGCTGCCCACCCTTCTCGGCCTCGGCCACCAGCGTCCAGTACTCACGCGGCACGAACGCGCGGATTTCCAGTTCGCGTTCGCAAATCAGGCGCAGCGCCGGTGACTGCACACGGCCCGCCGAAAGCCCCGGCTGCACCTTGCGCCACAGCAGCGGCGACAGATTGAAGCCGACCAGATAGTCCAGCGCGCGGCGAGCCTGTTGTGCGTTGACCAGATCAATGGAGATATCGCGCGGTGCCTGGATCGCGTTCTGCACCTCGCGCTGGGTGATCTCGTAGAACACCACGCGTTTGACCGGCTTGCCCTTGAGCGCGTTCTTTTCACGCAGCAGTTCGGCCAGATGCCAGGAAATGGCCTCGCCCTCGCGATCAGGGTCGGTTGCCAGCCAGAGTTCGTCGGCATCCTTCAGCGCGGCAATGATTGCCCGCACATGTTTTTCATTGCGATCAATGACTTGGTACTTCATCGCAAAGCCATTGGCGACATCGACAGCGCCGTCCTTCGGCACCAGGTCGCGCACGTGGCCATAGGAAGCCAGGACTTCAAAGTCCTTGCCCAGATACTTCTTGATCGTCTTCGCCTTGGCGGGCGATTCGACGATAACCAGATTTTTAGTCATGTAGCTCGGCATACTTGAACCGGAGCCTCATGGCTGCGGTGGGCGCCTTATAAGCGCAAGCGCTGCGGAAAGTCCAGCCGAACGCCTTGCTTAATGCTTAAATTCGCCGTGGTAGTAGACGAGCTCCTCGAGGTGGCCAAAGGCCTCATCGGAGTCGGGCTCGTTCATCATCACCAACAGACAGACCCATTTGACGCGCTCCAAGTCCACATCTTCATTGAGCGCCATCAAACGATCGATCACCAACTCGCGCGACTGTGCATTGATGATGCCCAGTTGCTCGAGGTAGATCAAAAAGCCGCGGCAATCAACCGACAGCTTGCCAATTTCCTCCCGCGTATACAGACGGGTTGCGCTGCTCGGCCCAAAAACCAGCGGCAGCTGGCGATGAGCAGCCAGACCATCGACCCATGCAAATGCGCTCTGCACCTCTTCGATAGGAAACCCAGCCGCAATCAACTCGTCGTGCAGCGTGTCCTTGCTGCCAGCGTCCGAAAACTCGACCTCCTGATAGTTCTCGAACAGGTACATCAGCACATCGAGGACGGTCTCTTTCATCGCTTGCTCCGTACCGTGTGGTTTCAGTGTAGGGGATTTCCGCCAATTTGAAAGCCGGCCCTCATCCCGACCCTATTCGTTGATAACGCCCACCCGGGGCGGCGGCGATACGTCCATCGAGCTCCAGCACGGTCATTGCTGCCTGCAATTCGGCCACCGGCCGACCCGCACGCTCGGCGATCTGCTCCAGCGGTAACAGCTCGTCGCCCAGGGCATCCAGGATCGCCGCCTGCACCGGATCGGCTGCCGGCCGTGCCGACTTGGCCGGCATCTGTCTCTGAGCCGCCGCCCGCCGCGAAGGATGCGCTCCCAGTTGTGGACCCAACTCCACCAGAATGTCGTCCACCGTCTCGACCAGCTTCGCGCCTTGCCGGATCAGTGCATGGCAGCCGCGCGCCATCGGGTTGTGGATGGAGCCCGGGATCGCCAGCACTTCGCGGCCCTGCTCCAACGCCAGGCGCGCAGTAATCAGAGAGCCGCTTTGTTGCGCAGCCTCCACCACCAGTACGGCCATGGCCAGCCCGGAGATGATGCGGTTGCGCCGGGGAAAATGCTCGGGCAGCGCCTGCACGCCGGTAGGAAACTCGGAAACCAGCGCGCCGCGGAGCGCAATCTCCTGAGCCAGCGCCTTGTGCCGGGCAGGGTAGACGCGATCCAGCCCGGTTGCGCCCACCGCGATGGTATAGCCGTCGGCCAACAAGGCGCCGCGATGGGCCGCACCATCAATTCCCAGCGCCAG
>JBFJKG010000311.1:0-3276 GCA_041635075.1 Solimonas sp. | reverse complement strand
TTTGCCGTGATGTCGGGCTATGGTGTCTTCGCTGAGCTTCAGGAAGCGCGCGGCATTGTTGTAGAGGATGTCGCGCTTCTGCCCCGCACTCAGGAACGGTGCGTTTTCGATGACGTCGATGGCGGGCCCTATCGTTCCGGGCCAGATCATCTGATCGGAGCCGAACATGATGCGGTCGCCATAACCGGCTTCAACCAGCGCCTGTAGGTATCGATAGAACGCGGGCTCTGCGTAGACAATCATCGAGATGTCGACGTAGACCTGCGGATGCGAGAACAGCAGTGCGCGCAGGTCGTCCAGCAGCGGATAACCGGCATGCATCAGGTATACCCGCAGCTTGGGGTGGCGCACCATCACGTCTTCCATCCGCAGCGCGCTGCTGTTGCGGGCGCGGTAATGCGGGGCCCCAAAGTAGGGATCGCCGGGGCCGCCGGCCCCCAGATGAATCCCCACCGGAATCTGCAACTCCTCGGCCAGCGCCCAGTAGGGTTCCAGCCGTGGATCGTCAGCAGCAATGCCTTCGTACTGGGCCATGATCTCGCCAAGCACTTCAAATGCGCCTGCTTTCCACAGCGCACGGACGTCTGCGGGCGTCCGTGTCTGCACATGGGACTGTGTACCGTCGCCGCCGATGCGCAGATCAAGTCCCACCATGATCCGATCAGGTGCCGCCGCCTTCCAGGTCTTCATCAGCTCCGGTTCGCCACTGACCATGCCGTAGATGTTGCGCTGCTTCATGACGGCGACGGTTTCATCGAGCAGCGCCTGATCGCTGGTCGCGGCCGGAATCGGTTCGGCGCAGGGCGGCAGTTCATGGAAGGCAAAGCCGGATTCTCCGGGGAGCGAAGGATCCCAGCGCGGCATATAGGAGAACGGCGCACACATCGGTGGCGGATTGGGGCCGATGTAGTCCGCCTTGCGCGCGTGCAAGTGCATGTCGATGATCGGCAGCGGTCTTTCGGCAGCGGCAGCGCCGGACAACGCCAGCAACAGCAAGGTCAGCATCATTCGCACGTCTACTCTCCCGCTGGATGTCGAAAGCGCACCGGCGCCTTCGCACGCTGCGCCTGAATTCGGCTGCCCCGCACTACGATAGGCGTTCGCGCCACTTGCCCTCACGAAACTCAGCGAGGATGCGGCGGGCGACACCTTCCGAAATGTCGGTCAGGCAGTGCCCTTGAGCGAAGAAGTCGTTCATGCCATCGACTCGCTGCAGTTCGTCAACAGAGACGTTGCCCATGCCCATGGACCACTGACCGAACTGTCGTTCACTGATCTCGGTTTCGATCAGCTTCAGCGCCTGGGTGTGGCGCGGATCGTTGCATATCTTGTGATACAGCTTGGCCAGCGTAAGAGGCTCTCCCTCCAGCACCTGCAGAAAGCTGCCCTGCGCGTAGAGCAACATGCCGGTGACATGGTTGAGCGCGTTGTTGGAAGCCGAAACCCGCAGGATGTCGCCGACGCAGGAAGGGTCTGCATGCTGCGCTAAGGCGCTAACGTAGATGAGCTGTCTGAGCGACATCAGGGCCTCGCAGTTGCGATGGGGTTATCGTGGTCCGCACCACAGTAAGCCGCGATCGGTGAAGGGAGCAAGCGCGGATCTGCGACCGCTACACGTTCCCTCGGCAGACCTAGGGGTAGGCACTGCCATCCTTGTGCGTGAAGACCCATCGGCCCTCCACCAGCATGGCCTTGAGGTCATCGTCCGGATAAGTGGCCTCGTCGCCGGGCAGGCGGTCGCCAATCTCAAGGTAGACCACGTCGTCGGCGGTATCGTTGACCAGCTGATGGCCGTCCCCGGTGCCGGCCTTGAATCCAGCGCACATGCCGGGTGCCAGGGGCGTGGCCCCAGCGTCGGTCCGCAGTGTCGGGTGGCCTTGCAGGATGTAGATGAACTCATCCTGGCGGGTATGGGCGTGGCGCAGCGCCGAGCGACTCCCGGGCGCGAGGCGTGTGAGATTCACGCCAAAGTTGGTGAGGCCAAACTGATCGCCGAGTTGGCGCTTCTCGCGGCCGGCTACCCGTGCCGCAAACTCGGCTGGATAGTTGGACGGCTTGCTGCGCGGCGCAACCGTGCTGGCAACCAGGGCGACCGGGGGTTTTATCTGTGACATGGCAGGTGCGATCTCGGCAGATGGACAACGACAAGCTTAGCCCGCATGTCCACCGGTCTTGAAGGGCTGCCGCGGGTCGCCGCTAGCGCGGCGCGCACACGGCAAAGCCGTTGTCGAGAATGACGCGCCAGCGGCCGTCGGCCTCTCGGCGCCAGGTTGAGGCAAAGCGTGCGACCACGCGTCCGTCCGGCGTGTAGACCGGCCCGGTGGAGTAGGCCAGCCCGCCCGAGTCGAGCACCTCGACCACCTCCGGTTGCCAGGAGAACGGCGGCTGCGCGCCTTCGAAGTACCGCTGCCAATGTGCGCTGACCTGGGCCTTGCCGCGCAGGGGCGTGCCGTCGGAAATGAATACGGCATCGTCGGCCACAAACGTCTGGAACGCGGCGAAGTCGCGTCTTGCCAGCGTCTGCGCAAACGCCGCTTCGGCGGCACGCACCTGAATGTTCAGCAGCGCCAGCTCGTTGGCGCTCGGCACGGGCGTTGGAGAGACCGCGCAGGCGCTGATCACCAGTGCCCCGAGCATCGCTGCAATCCGCATCATGTCCCGCTCCCGGATGTGATCCGGTGCCAATCTAGCCCAATCCGGTGTGCCCGGAGTGGTTGCGCCTAGGGCGCGGGCTTGAACTGCATGGCCGCAGCCAGATCGCGGATCAACTGGGCGAGTTCCCCGGTCATCAGTGCGAAGTCGATATCGAACTGCTCTTCCGGATTCTGCGCGATCTGATCATCGCCTTCCTTGACCGCAAGAAACTTGATGCGCTTGATCATCAGCTTCTCGGTGACCACCAGTGCCAGCCGATCATTCCAGGTCAGCGCCAGCTTGGTGGCGAACTTGCCTTCGGCGATATGCCGTCTGAGGCCGTCATCGCCTTCCAGCGGGTGACGCACATAGCGCACGGTGGGTTTGCTGGCATCGCTGCCGCAGAGTTCACATTCGTCGTCCAGCACCAGCGCGCCGGGCGGATTGCCGGAAGCCAGCCATGCGGTCAGTGTTGCCGACGGTGCATGCTCGGTTTCGGCGAAGCTGACAGCCAGTTCGCCGAGCGAGTCGCGCAGCAGTTCGACCAGTTCTTCGGCGCGGCCCGGACTGCTGGAGTCCACGATCAGCCAGCCGTTCTGCAGATCCAGCCAGGCATGCAGCTTGCGCTGGCGCACAAAGGCG
>JBFJKG010000310.1:0-3282 GCA_041635075.1 Solimonas sp. | reverse complement strand
TTGTGCGGCCCTACCTATGGCTGGTGCACGTCAATCGCAATGATGCGGCGGATCAGATGATCGGCCTGATTCCTACTGCCTTGCTGCGCGTCAACGCGTTCTGGGTGCGCAGCCAGAATGGCCAGCTGCGTTTCTATGCTGGCGCTACCGCGGCGGGCGCGGTGGTGATGATTGCCGCGGTGCTGTTCCTATGATTCTGCTCTGGTTGGTTCTCATCCCCTTCATCGGCGGCGCATTGGCGTGGGTCGGCGAGCGCGCCTTTGGCCGCGCGTTCCCGCGCTGGATTGCGCTGGCGTCGATGGTGTTCGCGCTGGGCCTGTCACTGTGGCTATGGGCCACCGGAGACTGGTCGCTGGCCGGGGTTGGCAGCGCAAGCCCGCAGTGGGCGGTCGAGTATCAGGCCGAGTGGATACCGCGGTTTGGCATCAGCCTGCATTTCGGCATGGATGGTCTGTCTTTGCTGCTGGTGGTGCTGACCAATCTGCTCGGCGTGATGGCGGTGGCGTGCTCGTGGCGCGAGATCGATCGCCACATCGGCTTCTTTCATCTGAACCTGCTGTGGAACCTGGGCGCCGTGGTCGGGGTGTTCCTGACCCTGGATCTGTTCCTGTTCTTCTTCCTGTGGGAAATGATGCTGGTGCCGATGTATTTCCTGATTGCGTTGTGGGGGCACAACTCACCGGGCGGCAAGGGACGCATCTACGCGGCGACCAAGTTCTTCATCTTCACCCAGGCCTCGGGTCTGATCATGCTGCTGGCGATACTCGGTCTGGTGTTTGCCCATCAGCAGCAGACCGGCGTCATCACCTTCAGCTACATGGCGTTGCTCGGCACTCAGCTGCCGCCGGCAACCGAGTACCTGCTGATGCTGGGCTTCTTCATCGCCTTTGCGGTCAAGATTCCGGTAGTGCCGCTGCATAGCTGGCTGCCGGACGCCCACTCGCAGGCTCCGACCGCGGGCTCGGTCGATCTGGCCGGCATCCTGCTGAAAACCGCGGCCTATGGCTTGCTGCGGTTCGCGTTGCCGCTGTTCCCGAATGCCTCGGCCGACTTTGCGCCGGTGGCGATGTGGCTGGGGGTGATCGGCATCATCTACGGCGCATTCATGTGCTTTGCGCAGAACGACATCAAACGGCTGGTGGCCTACTCATCGATCTCACATATGGGTTTTGTGCTGATCGGCATCTATGCCGGTACCGAGATCGCGTTGCAGGGTGTGGTCATCCAGATGCTGGCGCATGGCATCTCGGCCGGGGCCCTGTTCATCCTTTGCGGCGAAATCTACGAGCGCCTGCATACGCGGGAGATGTCGCGCATGGGCGGGCTGTGGGCACGGTTCCGGCTGCTGCCGCCCATTGCACTGTTCTTCACGGTAGCGGCGCTGGGCTTGCCGGGCCTCGGTAACTTTGTCGGGGAGTTCCTGATTCTGCTCGGTACGTTCCAGGTGGCGACTGCCGTGACCTGCTTCGCGGCCACGGGGCTGGTGCTGGGGGCGGTGTACTCGCTGATTCTGGTGCAGCGTGCCTTTCACGGGGCCCCCGCAGATGGCGCGCCCAAGCTCAAGGATCTGTCCAAGCGCGAGCTGTCGATGATGGTGGTGCTGATGGCGGTTTTGCTGGGCATGGGGCTGTATCCGCAGCCGATACTCGATACCTCGGCTGCCGCCATGCGCGGGGTGCAGGCCATCTACAGCCCGGCACGGCCCGCGATTGAGGTGCTGCCATGAGCTTCGCCAGCCAGCATTGGATAGGCCTGCTGCCAATCCTGCTGATCAGCGCGACGATAGTGGTGGTGATGCTGGCGATCGCGTTCAAGCGGCATCACCGCGGCAATGCGAGTTGCGCGGTGATCGGGCTCAATCTGGCGCTGCTGGCCTGTGTGCCCTTGCTGGGCGCGGAGCGGGTGTTTATCACGCCCTTGTTGGTCGTCGATGGCTACGCCGCTTTCTACATGGGGCTGATACTGATCACGACGCTGGCGACGGCCACGCTGTCGCACGCCTATCTCGAAGGCTACGACGGCAACAAGGAAGAGATGTATCTGCTGCTGTTGCTGGCCGCGCTGGGGGCGATGGTGATGGCCTGCAGCCAGCACTTGGCCTCGCTGTTCATCGGCTTGGAGCTGCTCAGCATTCCGCTGTACGCGATGATCGCCTACCCCCACAAGAGCCGGCATTCGCTGGAAGCGGGCCTTAAGTATCTGGTGCTGTCGGCTACGGCCTCTGCTTTCCTGCTGTTCGGCATGGCGCTGATCTATGCGCAAACCGGCACCCTGAGCTTCGCCGAACTGGCGCCCTACAATCAGCTGGCCGCTACCACCGACTTCGGCCGTGCCTACCTGCTGACCGGCAGCGTGCTGTTCCTCGTGGGCATGGCATTCAAGCTGTCGCTGGTGCCGTTCCATCTGTGGACGCCTGATGTGTATGAAGGTGCACCGGCGCCGGTCACCGCGTTCCTCGCCACCGCATCTAAGACGGCGGTGTTCGCTGTGCTGCTGCGTTACTTCGAGCAGGCGAGCGGCGATCAGCAGCCGCTGTTGCTGGATCTGCTGTCGGCACTGGCGGTGCTGTCAATCCTGGTCGGCAATGTGCTGGCGCTGCGCCAGAACAATGTAAAGCGCATGCTGGCCTATTCGTCGATAGCCCATTTCGGCTATTGCCTGGTCGGGCTGATTGCCGCCGAACAGCTGGCGGTCGAGGCGGTCGGCATCTATCTGCTCACCTATGTGGTGACGACCCTGGGTGCATTTGGCGTGGTGACGCTGGTTTCCAGCCCGATGCAGGATCGCGATGCCGACGTGCTCTACGACTATCGGGGCCTGTTCTGGCGCCGCCCCTACCTGACCTCGATACTGACGGCGATGCTGCTGTCGCTGGCCGGCATCCCCCTGACCGCCGGTTTCATCGGCAAGTTCTACATCATCGCGGCAGGTGTAGACGCACGCGCGTGGCTGTTGGTTGGCGCGGTGGTCGTCGGCAGCGCCATTGGCCTGTACTACTACCTGCGGTTGCTGATCGCCTTGTTCATGCTTGCCCCCAAGCGGCGCCGTTTCGAGGCGCCGCGCGATTGGGCGCAGCAGATCGGTGGCGCCATGGTCTGGGCGCTGATGGCGCTGATGTTGCTGATCGGCATTTACCCTCAACCCTTTATCTGGCTGGTCAGGCACGCGAGCCTGCAATAGCAATTTAGGCGGCTGATCTTGGGCCCGCGGCGCTCAAATTGGTAAACTGCGCGCCCCGTCCCCAGCCACAGCCAGGTAAAGATTCCGTGCAGCCGACCCGTT
>JBFJKG010000309.1:0-3284 GCA_041635075.1 Solimonas sp. | reverse complement strand
GGCGGTCCCGGTGGCGTCAACTCCAACAGCGTGGACAGCACGATCTCGCGTACGCCATCACCGTCCAGATCCTCTACTGCCAAGAACGCCGCCGACTGCTGGGGGTCCTTGACGACGATCTGCTCGTAGTGGCCGGCTCGAACATCAGGCGCGGCAGGTGCGGCGGCGTTGCCGCCGCCTCCACAGCCGGCCATTGTCGCCATCATCAGGCCGGCCAACGACAGCTGCAGCCCCGGCGTGACCGAACGCGCGAGCATGGCGTTGCCAACGAGCGCTCGCATGTCGATCAGAAGTTGTATTTCATCGTAGCGCCGATGGTGCGGCCGGCACCCTTACCCACCATGTACTGATTGAAGACACCGATGAAGAAGGCGTTTGCGGCGTAGTCCTCGTCGGTCAGGTTCTTGCACCAGCCACTGAACTCCCAGTGATAGTCCGCACTCTTGAGGCTGAAGGACGCATTGGTGATCTGACGCTCAGGCGCCCAGGCCAGATTCAACGGCGTGACGTATTGCTTCGACTGATAGTTGGTATCGACACGCATCGTCAGCGGCCAATCGAAGATATCGGTGAAGACGTTCAGGCCCAGCGAGTACTGCTCCTTGGAGGTGCGCGCTAACTGATTGCCGCCCACATCACCATCCGCCGGGCAGGTCACGCCATCGCAATGAAAGCGGCCAGTATCCTGAATACCTGCGGAATACTTCACGCCCTTGTCGTAGGTGGCGTCGTTGTAGGTGAGACCGACGTCTATCGAGAACCAGTCGGTGAGATAGGCGTTGGCCTCGACCTCAACACCGAAACTGGTGGCGCCGCCGATATTGGTGATGATGTCCGACGTCGACAGACCAGCCACTGCCGGTGGTACGCCTCCCTGCAGACCCGTCCAGTCGATGAGATAGATCGCGCCGTTCAAGGTCATACTGCGGCCAAAGAAGCTGTTCTTCGAGCCCAGCTCGTAGGTCCAGTTCACCGACTCGTCGTAGGTCTGCTCGGATTCGGAATCGGCATTGTTGAAGCCGCCGGTCTTCACGCCCTTGGCAGCCGAGACATAGACCATGTGCCCGTCTGCATAGTCCCAGCTCAGGATGGCGCGCGGCGTGATGTCGCGAAAGCGTGCGGTGTCGTGCGGCACCACGATGGAACTGGTGATTGAATTGCCGACAAACGGCAGCACCGGATCCTGCGGCGGGTTATAGGTCACGGTCTCACCCGGCCTCAATGCCGATGCGTCGGTATACCGATCCACCACTTTATCCTCGACGGTATAGCGCGCTTCCAGCGTGCCATCGATGGTGTCGGTGAAGTCAAAGCTTACCGAGCCGAAAATGGCCGAGATCGTGTCCTTGTACGCGGTCCACTCGCCGCGAATCTTGCCGCCGTGCTGACGTGTGTACTGGTCGTAGGCGACACCCGCGGTGAGCACGGTTCGATCGTCGAGCGTATTGTCAGCAGACAGCGGCTCGTTGCAGTTATCAATGTTCTCCTGTGTATCAGCGTTGCACAGGTCGTTGATGAACAGGGCCGTCCACTCTTCATCTTCGACGACCGAGTAATAGGCACCAAAGCTGGTACGCAGGCGCTCATTCACTTGCCAGTCAAATCGCAGTTCGTGCGAAAAGGACTCCAGCACGGAGTTCGGTCGCGAGCTCGCAGTGTTGGCAAAGCTGTAGCCAGCACGATTCTGGGTGTCGATCGCGGTGATCAGCGCATTGGTCACGATGCCGCGGCCGGCCAACGGATCTTCGTCGCTGGCGCCACCGTCGGTGTAGGAGCTGTGGTCAGCCAGACCGTACAGGTAGTGAACGCTCAGGTCGGGATTGATGTTGTAATCGACCGTGAGCGTGATGGCGCTGGTTTCGGCAATGGTACCGATGGCTCGGGGATCGACCACCATTCCATTCACGGTTCGCGGTGCGATGTCCGACGCATAGTCCGGCAGTTCGCCGCAGTACGCCGTATAGCCGGTGTGGGTCTTGCTCGGGTCACCGATGTTCTGCACGGTGGCGGTATTGCAGTTGAGATCATTCTGATCATCAAAGCGCAGACCGAAGCGCGCAGCGCCGACGCCAGAGATGGAATAGCCAGCACCCGTCTCGCGCTCCAGCTCACTGCGGTAAAAGCTGCCGCGCACGGTCAGATCGTCGTTCGGCTGATAAGTCAGCGACAGACTGTAAGTGGCATCGTCCCATCCACCGAGGTTGCCGCGCAGGTTCGGGCCGCTGGGGTCGGCATTGGCGACCGGATGCATGTTCTTGGTATGGCCGTCATAGCTTGAAAGCCCGGCGGTGAACTTGCCCAGCCAGACGCCGGCATCATCCAAGGGGCCGCTGAGGCTGACGCGGTATTCTTGGCGTTCATTGTCGCCAGCGCCCGCCATCAGGTAGCCGGTGCGTTCCTGCGAGGGCCGCAGGGTGATGTAGTTGACCGCGCCGCCGAACGCATTGCGTCCGAACAGCGCGTTCTGCGGCCCCTTCAGCACTTCGACACGTTCCATGTCGATCAGACCCAGATTCAACATGCTCTGGCGCTGCAGGTATACACCGTCAAGGAAGAAGGAGACGTTCTGTATGCGAGACGTCGTGAACTGTTCGGCAAGGCCGCGAATTACCGCGTTGCCGTGCGCGCCGCCTGACATGAAACCCTCGAAGGTGAACCCGGGCGTCGCGGCTGCGATGTCTTCCAGCCCATTGAAGCCGCGCTGCTCGAGGACACCGGCATTGAAGGCCGTCACCGCCAGCGGCACATCCTGCACGGTCTCTTCGCGCTTGCGGGCGGTGACGACGATCTCTTCCAGCATCTTCGCGCGCTGCGGCGGCGCTACAGCGCCTTCCGGTTCCGGCTCGGCCTGGACATCTGCGACCGGCACCACGTCGTAGACAGGGCCGGAGCTGGCGTCAGTCGCCTGTTCCGAAACGGTGGGCTCCGACGAAGATTCGGCGCCATCATCTGAGGCCTGATCGGAGGAGGCAGCCTGCTCCTCAGACGCCTGGTCATTGGCAGGATACGGCTCTGCACTCGAACCGGAAGAAGATGACGAGGACGATGACTGCTCGGTAGGCCCAAACAGATCATCAAACTCGGTGTCCTGAGCGGCCCCCAACGAAGCAACGCTGGCCGCACCCACTCCGATAACGAATGCCATGCTTCGGCACATCACCCCAGACTTCCGCATAACACTATCCTCTGTAAGCCCGCTGAAAACCGCAATGCGCTTCAGTCGGCATCTAGCAGGGCAGGCCTCCCCTGCCTGCGAGTCCCTGCACACCAACCGACCCTGCTTC
>JBFJKG010000308.1:0-3284 GCA_041635075.1 Solimonas sp. | reverse complement strand
GGCGCTGGCCGCCCAGCAGCAGCCACTCCAAGATTGCGGCATACAGCGGCAGCAGCACGGCGGTTTCCTTGGCCATCAGCCCCAGCGCGGTCATGCCGATGAGGCTGAGCGCACAGATCAGCAAGCCCTTGAGTGGTGCGGTGGTCATGCGCTGACGGCCCGCCAGATACCCCAGCAGGCCCAGCAGCACGAATAGTTGCGCCAGGCTTTCCATGCGCTGCACCACATACAGCACGGAGCTGAGGTTGATCGGGAGCAACATCCAGCCGCAGGCCAGCAGTGCTGCCAGCGGTGCGGCTAATGTGGCGGCAGGGCTGGCGCCGGATGCGTGCGCGGCGCGCAACAGCAACAAGCGGCCCAGCACAAAAAACAGCAAGCCGTTGAGCAGATGCAGCGCCAGATTGGTGAGCTTCATCGCAAACGGGTCCAGGCCCGTGGCGACGTGATTGAGCGCAAAGCTGATGGAGGCCAGTGGTCGCTTCAGGTCGCTGGAGGGCGATGACATCGCGGCCTGCGCCAGCTTGGGTACGGTCAGCTCGTCAATCTGCAAGTTGGCATTGTTGACGATGTTGGGGTAGTCGTCGAAGACGTACCCACCGTGCAGCCCCGGCCAGTAGGCCATCATTGTCAGCAGGCTGCCGAGCAGCATCCAAAGCCAGCCGTTGTGCAACAGACGGGTGCGGGTATTCATTCTGAAGTCGGTTCGGTTGTTGATGCGGGGGCGTTGGCCAGCTCTGCGCCCAGGGTCAGGCGCAGGCGTTCGGATTCATGGGCCCAGTAGCCCTGCTTCCTTAGTAGCCATTGGTGCAGATGCGCCATGGAGTCATGCCGAAGCGCGGCCGTGCTTTGCCGCGCCTGCCATTGGTCGAGCTGCTGCAGTCCCAGTTGAGGAAAGCCGTGAGCGCCCAGCAGCCCCGCCTGGAGCATCGCGATCTCTGGCCGGCCATTGACGGCCAGCGCTTCGGAAAACGCCTGCGCCGCGGCGTTGCCGTCGTGGTTGCGCAGTGCCATCAGTCCCTTGAGGTGCCACAGATCCTGACGGCGCCCGGGATTGCCACTCAGGCGCGGATTGCGCTCGGCGGCGCTCAGGAGGTTCAGCAGGGCAGCCTCGTTCACGCCGACGCAGCGCGGCGCGTCCAGGCGTTGGATCTGTCCGCCCAGCCACCCGGCGAGCAGCCCTCCGGGATTGCGGGTCTGTGCAAATGCGGACTCTGCCTGTGCCAGTACGTCCGGCGGGATCTGACCGAGCGCGCAGTAGGCATCCACCAGATTCAGCGCGAGCTGCAGTTCAGGGTTCGTCTTATCAAGCGCGCGCTCGAGGCGCTGGATCGCAAGGTCCGGCCGGCCCAGTGCCAGTTCCGCCTGCGCCGCAAAGGCCTGCGCGCGGCCGGAGTCCGGGTTGAGCGCGGCCCATACCTGGGCCTGCTCAGCGGTATTACCCCAGAGATCGGCGCGCGCCCGTGTCATGCCGGCCAGTCCCAGTATCAGAGCCAGGCCCATGGCGACTGCAAGGGAGTTGCGCGTACGTACGGTGGTGGGGGTGTACGGCTTGGGTGCCGGGAGTCGTGCCAGCGCCAAGGCCAGCGGCCAGAACATCAGCAGTGCCGGCAGGTAATTGCGGTGTTCAAAGTACAGCTCCAGCGGAATGCTGCTGGACTCCATCAACTGCCCGCCGAAGTAGAACAGCAGCGCCGCCGCGAGCACGGGCTGACGCCGCCGCAGTGCCCAGGCCGCGGCAATCATCGCCACGATCAGCAGCAGGGCCGGCAGCGTGCTGGCGGGGGCAAGCACGCTGCGGGATACCGGGTAAGCGTCGTTGAACAGGCCGGTGGTGTAGGGGCGGGGCACCCATAGCAGGCTCAGGTAATCGAGCAGCACCCTCGGTTGCGTCAGCAGGCGTTCGCCCAGCGTCCACGGACGGCGGCCGGAGAGATCGCTGCCGGCAGCGGCCACGCCGGCATGGATCAGGTAGGCCAGCAGCAGCGTACTGGGCAGCAGCAACAGCCACAGGCACAAGCGTCGGTGATGCCGGGCTTGTGGCGCGGGCAAGGGCTGCCACGCGGCCAGCACGGTGAACTCCAGCGTGCCCACCAGCAGCGGTAGCAGTGCGCCATTGGCCTTGCTCAGCGTGGCCAGCAGGGTGAACAGCGGCAAGGTTGCCAGTATCCACAGGCTGCCGTGCCCGGATTGGCCAGCTGCCAGAGCGGTGCGGCCCTGCAACCATGCAAGCAGGCCCAGCAGGGTAAAGGTGGCGGGCAGCATGGCCTCGCGTTGCACCACGTACAGCGTGGTGGACACCAGCAGCGGGTGCAGGCCCCAGAACGCGGCGCCGGCGATGGCCACCAGATTCTGTCTGAGCGGGCTCAGGCTCGGCACCAGCCGCGTGAGTCGCTGCAGCAGCAGTGCCAGCAGGCCGATGTTAAGCAGATGCAGTATCAGATTGCTGCGTTTGAACGGCGCCGGGTCGGCGGGCCAGTCCTGCGCATCTACCAGGAAGCTGAGTAGCGCCACCGGGCGACCGGTGGGGTCGGCAGTGCCCGAGGTCAGGTAGCGCAGCAGGCTGTCGAGGTCATGTACCGGTCCGTAAGCACCCAGCGCCTTGAGATTGGTGGCATCGTCAAACAGAAAGCCCGCCGACAGGCCGGGCCGATAGGCAGCAGCCGTCAGTATCAGCACCAGCATCAGGCTGGTGACGAAGAGGTAGCGGCTATGGGGCGTGCGGGTGTACGACACAGGGTTTGGGTCAGGGCGCAGTGATCGCGCGGAAGACTAGCGCAAGCCCGACAGGGCAGGACATTGTGCCGGACAAAAAAGAAGGGCCGCTTGCGCGGCCCTTCTTCCCACTGCTACCGAATTAACGGCAGGAAGAGGGCAGGTACTTCGAGGCAAGGTCGTCGCTCTTGCAGGTCCACTTGATGCTGCCGTCGCCGTCGGTCGGCGAAACCAGCAGGGTGTCACCCGTGATCTTCGAGTTGGCCTTGTTGCCATAGGTCACGGTGATCAAGCCCGGGTCCGGGTTGCCAATCTCGACCTGAGTCACGTAGTTGCCGGTGATGCTGGTGGCCTGCGACACGCCAGCCGAAGCATTGCTGGCCGGGAAGGTGCCGTTGTTGGTGAAGAACTCACCGACAGCGGTCTTGGAGCCAGCGGCCAGCGACAGACCTTCCGACACCTGGGCGCGGATGGTGTAGTCCTGATAGGCCGGGATGGCGATGGCGGCGAGGATGCCGATGATGGCAACCACGATCATCAGTTCGATCAGCGTAAAACCTTTCTGCATCTTG
>JBFJKG010000307.1:0-3316 GCA_041635075.1 Solimonas sp. | reverse complement strand
GACTGGCTCAAGGAGAGCTCCAATGGCAATGACTGCATCGAGGCGCCACCTCGCGCTGCTCACGCTCTCGCTGATGATCGGCGCCTGCGGCAAGTCCGCACCTCCTCCCCCCGCCGTTGAAGCCAACGGGCCCAGTTCGGTGCCGCTGGCGCCGAACCCTGCGCGCGCAGGCGCGCCATTGCCATATCTCATGCAGCACCTTCAAGGGGAACGCAGCAGCGGTCGCAATCTCGCCGATGAGGAGATCGGCGCGACGATGAGTTATCCGCAAACCGGAGATCCCATGCTCGACAGCCAGATCGAGGACTGGATCGCGACTCGCTGCCCTATCGACTCCGACAATGCGCGTGCCGCAACACCCGAGGGCTGCATGAATCAGGTGCTGGATCAGTGCCTGAGCAATGCGCAATCGCTGCCCCCGGGCACGCCGATGCGCTGCACCTTCGGCGCCAGCACCGAGGTCGTACTCAATCGCTGGGGACTGCTGAGCCTGAAATACACCGGCAACCTGTACACCGGTGGCGCGCACGGCATGCCAGACATCGGCTACTTCAACTACGACGTCGAGAGTGCACGGACGCTGACCCTGAATGACCTGATTGCAACCCCCGGCGAACTGCTGGACCTGCTCAATGAGCACATGCGCCATCAATACAAGATCGGCGATGGCCAAACCCTGCACGATGTGGGCTTCTTCGAGGACAGCCTGCCCCTCACCGAGAATCTGCTGATCGAGCCACAGGGTCTGCGCTTTACCTGGCAGGCCTACGCGGTGGCCCCGTATGCGATGGGGCAACCTTCAATACTGCTGGGCTATGACCAGCTGGAACCGGTGCTGGCCGCTGGCAGCCCGCTGCAACGCCTCACCGCCAACTGAGTCCGAATCCACCATGAAACGTATCCGCCCGATTCGGCTGGACGACCTCGACGCCCTGCTGCACATGGCGCAGACCGCTGGCACCGGGTTCACCTCGCTGCCCCCGAATCGTGACTTTCTGCTCGCCAAGATCGAGCGCTCGGTGCAGTCCTTTGCCGCCGACGTCATGCAGGCAGGTCCCGAGCGGTACCTGTTCGTGCTCGAAGATGTCGACAGCGGCGAAGTCGGCGGCTGCTGCGCGATAGAAGCGGCCTGCGGTCTCGACGAAGCGTTCTACAGCTACCGCGTCGGGCTGACCGTACACGCCAGCCGTGAACTCGGGGTCTACAAGCAGGTACCGACGTTGTATCTGTCCAACGACCTCACCGGCACCTCGATGCTCTGCTCGCTCTACTTGCGCCCGGAATTCCGCGCTGGCGGTGCCGGCCACCTGCTGTCGCGTTCACGCTTCCTGTTCATCGCCAATTTTCCGCAGCGCTTTTCCAAGAAAGTCATCGCTGAACTGCGTGGCGTCTCCAGTGAAGATGGGCGCTCGCCGTTCTGGGAGGGTCTTGGCCGGCACTTCTTCCACATCGCCTATGGTGACGCCGAACATATCGTCGGACAGGGCAACAAGGCTTGCATTGCCGAACTGATGCCACGCCACCCCATCTACACCGTGTTGCTGCCACAGGAAGCACAGGACGTGCTCGGCAAGGTTCATCCGCAAACTGCCCCCGCGTTGAGCCTGCTCGAGCGCGAAGGCTTTCGGTACCAGGGCTATGTCGACATCTTCGACGGCGGCCCTTCGGTAGAAGCCCTGAGCACCGATATCCACTCGGTTCGCGAATCGCTGGAGCTGACGGCTGCGGTGAGTGACAAGCTGACGGCTGCAGACAGCTACCTGATTGCCAACCGCGAACTAGGCAACTATCGATGTGTGCTGGCGCCGGCGAAGATTGAGGGTAGCCATCTGCAGATCGATGCAGCCACCGCAGCGGCGCTGGATATTCGCGCCGGCGGCTCGCTACGCGCCGTGGCGCAAGAAGGAGGTGCTCGATGAAGGCGAAGCTGTTCATCAATGGCGCATGGCAGCCAGGACATGGCGCCACATTCGAACGCCTCGACCCCGCGCGGAATCAAATCGTATGGCGCGGTGCGGCAGCAGATGCCGCCGATGTCGATGCGGCCATGCGACATGCCCACACCGCCTTTGGCCCCTGGTCGCGCAGCGCAACCGACGCGCGCTGCGCGTTGTTGCAGCGATACGTCCAGCAACTGGAGGCTCACAAGGAGACGCTGGCCCGGACCATCGCGCTCGAGATCGGAAAGCCGCTTTGGGAAGCGCGCACCGAAGTCGGCGCCATGATCGGCAAGATCGCGCTGTCGATGAAAGCCTACGAGGAGCGCACCGGCACCCGCGAGCTACCGGCCGAGGGTGGACGACATATCCTGAGGCACCGACCGCATGGCGTGGTTGCGGTATTCGGACCCTACAACTTTCCCGGGCATCTCCCCAATGGCCATATCGTGCCGGCCTTGCTGGCCGGCAACTGCGTCCTGTTCAAACCCAGCGAACAGGCGCCGGCGACAGCTGAAATGACGATGACGCTGTGGGAAGCAGCCGGCCTGCCGGCCGGCGTGCTGCAACTGCTGCAGGGCGAGCGCGCTACCGGCGAGGCGATTGCCCGGCACCCGGCGCTGGACGGCCTGTTCTTCACCGGCAGCTCGCGCACCGGCGCGTTGCTGCATCGTCAGTTCGGTGGACAGCCGGGCAAGATACTGGCGCTGGAGATGGGCGGTAACAATCCGCTAATTGTTCGTGCGCTGGCGGAGTCGCGGGCCGCCGTGCACGACGTCATCCAGTCGGCGTTCCTGACATCGGGTCAGCGCTGCACCTGTGCGCGCCGCCTGCTGGTGCCCCACGGCGACTTTGGCGATGCCTTCGTAAGGCAGCTCGCCACGGCGACGTCCGGCATCCGTGTCGATCACTGGGACGCGGAGCCGCAGCCGTTCATGGGCCCGGTGGTATCGGCACAGACCGCAGACAGCCTGCTGGCCGCTCAGCAACACCTGCTCGATCAGGGCGCGACTTCGGTGTTGCCGATGACGCGCCTGCCGCTGGGGCCTGCATTCGTGAGCCCCGGCATCGTCGATGTAACTGCAGTGCAGAAACGTCCGGACGAAGAGTACTTCGGGCCACTGTTGCAGGTGATCCGCTACCAGACGCTGGAAGAGGCCATCGAGATCGCCAATCAGACCCAGTACGGCCTTTCCGCGGGCATGCTGGGCGACGATCCGGCCGACTTCGACTACTTCCTGCAGCGCGCCCGCGCCGGCATCATCAACTGGAACCGCCCTACCACCGGCGCCTCAGGCAGCTTTCCTTTTGGCGGCATCGGCGCCAGCGGCAATCACCGCGCCAGCGCTTACTACGCGGCTGACTACTGCGCCTACCCT
>JBFJKG010000306.1:0-3325 GCA_041635075.1 Solimonas sp. | reverse complement strand
GTTGCGCATCTCGACAAGTCGCACATCACCGTGCATACCTATCCGGAGACTCACCCGGATAATGGCATTTCCACGTTCCGTGCAGACATCGACGTGTCCACCTGCGGCAAGATTTCTCCGCTGAAGGCACTGAACTATCTGATCAAGTCGTTCGAATCCGACATCGTTGTGACCGACTATCGCGTGCGCGGATTTACCCGCAATGTGCGCGGCATGAAGCACTTCATCGACCACAATGTCGAGTCGATACAGGACTTTCTGTCGGCGGATATCCGCAACCGCTACCAGATGATCGACGTCAACGTGTATCAGGAATTCATCTTCCATACCAAGATGCGCCTGAAGGAACTCGACCTCGACACCTATCTGTTTGGTGAGGGTGTGTCCGAGCTGCCGCCACGGGAAACCCGGAAGATTCGCGAGAACGTCAACCACGAGATCAGCGAGATTTTCTACGGCATGAACATCTCGCGCTGATTTGGCGCTTGCCATCAAAAACGGCCCGTTAAGGGCCGTTTTTGATTCTGGCGGGCGCGCAAGCGTGTGAAGCTAGATCCGGTACGCGCCGAACTTCATCAATTTGGCCACCTGCCGCATCAACCCACGCACGGGTGCGGGCAGCGGACGCGCGCCCGCTTCCCGGGCTTCGCGTCCGTGGCGGTCCTCGTCGGCGCGCATCGCCTGCACGATCGCGCGCGAGCGTTCGTCATCCTCGGGCAGCAGTTGCAGATGCTCACCCAGGTGCTCGGAAACCTGACGCTCGGTCTCGTCGATGAAACCGAGGCTCCAGCGGTCACCGGCCAGACCTGCAGCGGCGCCGATGGCGAATGATCCGGCGTACCACAGCGGCTGCAGCTTGCTGGGGGCATCGCCCAGCTCGTGGAGGCGCTGCTCGCACCAGCGCAGGTGATCCTGCTCCTCGCTGGCGGCATCCAGTAGCTGTTCGCGCACCTCGGGGTTGCGGGCCACCAGCGCCTGTCCCTGATACAGCGCCTGGGCGGCGACTTCGCCCGCGTGATTGACGCGCATCAACCCGGCCGCGTGCCGGCGCGCCTTCGCATCCAGCGCGTGATCGGGAGCGGGTTCCGCCGGGTTGCCGCGTCCCCGCGCCGGTTCGGGCCGCGCAAGCTGTGCAAGACCGCGCGACAGCGCGGAAATCAGCTGGTCGGTCGGGCTGTAGTGTCGGTCCATGACGCGTATTCTAGAATGCACGCGTCCTTTCCGGGTTTCCCATCTTGCAACTCAAGCCCCAGCAGATTGCCGCCCATCTGGCGCGCGGCCTTGCCCCGATCTACGTCGTCGCCGGCGAGGAGCCGTTGCTGATTCAGGAAACACTGGATGCGATTCGCGCGCAGGCGCGTAAGAGCGGCTACTCCGAGCGTGAAGTGCTCGATGTGGAGCGAGGGTTTGACTGGCAGCGGGTCGTTGACAGCTGTGCCAGCCTGTCGTTGTTTGCGAGTCACCGCATCGTCGAAGTGCGGATGACGACCACGCCGGATGACGCCGGGCGCAAGGCATTGCAGGCCTTGGCCAGCCAGCCGCCGCAGGATGTTCTGCTGCTGGTGGTGTGCGGCGCGTTGGACAAGCGTCAGCGCGAATCCGCATGGTTCCGTGCGCTGGATGTGGCGGGTGTTTCGGTCTACGCGTGGCCGATCAAGGGGACTGACCTGCCGGCGTGGATAGCCGAGCGCCTGCATGCGGCCGGCGTTCAGGCCGAGCCCGAGGCTGTGAGCCTGCTGGCCGAGCGCACCGAGGGCAATCTACTGGCGGCGCAACAGGACGTCGACAAGCTGGCCTTGCTGTACCCGGGGCAGACCGTCACCGTGGAGGCGCTGGCACAGGCCGTGGCCGACAGCGCGCGGTTTGAGGCGTTCGATCTCAACGATCGGGTGCTCGATGGTGACGCTGTCGGCGCCGTGCGCAGTCTGGACCGTTTGCGGGAGGAGGGCCTGAATCCGCTGGAGGTGCTCGGGGCTCTGGCGTGGAGTCTGCGGCAGTTGGCCAAGGCGGCCATGCAGTTCGCGCGTCTGCGCGATGCCAGGGCTGCCTGCGAGGCTGCGGGCATCTTCCGCGCGCAACAGGCTCGGTATGTGCGGGCGGTGCCGCGCGTGCGCCCGGGCGAGGCGTTGGGCTGGTTCCGTCGGGCGGCCAAGGTTGACCAGTTGGTGAAAAGCGGCCAGGAGGCTGCTGCCTGGGAAGAATTGTTAACATTGATTCTGGCCGCCAGTGGGGCGGCGCGACGTACACCCTAATGAGTTCCAGTACCTCCAAGTCTGTGCGCGGCAAGAGCGACGGCATTGCCGCCTATATGCGTACCCGCGGTGAGCGCGCCCGCGGCGCGGCGCGGGCGATGGCGCGCGCCGAAAGCGGCATAAAGAATGCGGCGCTGTTTGCACTGGCCAAGCTACTGCTCGATGAAACCAAGGCGATTCTCGATGCCAATGCGATCGATATGCGCGAGGGTCGCGCGGCCAAGCTTGACGAGGCCTTGCTCGATCGGCTGGAGCTGAACGCAGATCGGGTGGCCGCGATGGCCGATGGGGTCCGCCAGATTGCGAACCTGCCAGACCCGGTAGGCGAGATCAGCGACCTGAAAATGCGGCCTTCCGGTATTCAGGTGGGCAAGATGCGGGTGCCCCTGGGCGTGGTCGGCATCATCTACGAGTCACGGCCCAACGTCACGGCGGACGCCGCGGCCCTGTGCCTGAAGTCCGGCAACGCTGCGATCCTGCGCGGCGGTTCGGAAGCCTTGCGATCCAATCTGGCCATCGCGCGCTGCATAGAACGGGCGCTGCAGGACGCTGGCCTGCCCAAGGAAGCGATTCAGGTGCTGGACATCACCGACCGCAAGGCGGTGGCGGAACTGGTGGCGATGCCGGAGTTTGTTGACGTCGTGATTCCGCGCGGCGGCAAAGGACTGGTCGCGGCGGTATCGGAGGCTGCGCGGGTTCCGGTGATCAAGCACCTGGACGGTATCTGCCATGTCTACATCGATGCCGAGGCTGATCTGGAGAAGGCGATCGCGGTGGCCGTAAACGCCAAGACCCAGCGGTATGGCACCTGCAACACGATGGAAACCCTGTTGCTGCACAAATCGATTGCGGGACAGGTGTTGCCGCAACTGGCGGAGATTTACACCGAAGCCGGGGTCGAACTGCGGGGCTGCGAGCGCACGCGCAAGCTTCTGGAGGAGGCGAGTCCGGCCAGCGAAGAGGACTGGCGAACCGAGTATCTCGCGCCGATCCTGTCGATCCGGATTGTTGATGATCTTGACCAGGCCATCGATCACATCGAAACCTACGGTTCCCATCACACGGACTGCATC
>JBFJKG010000305.1:0-3326 GCA_041635075.1 Solimonas sp. | reverse complement strand
GTTAGAATGAATTGAACGATGGGGAATCGCGCGGCTGAAAGAATTGCGGCGTGCTGCTTTCGTCGCCGCCCAGCCCTTGATGGCTGTATTTCAGCCGAATTGACCGCCGCTTGCAAGCGCCGCCGGATTCCAGCAGCAAACAACCATGCAACCCGATCATCTTTCAGACGTCCGCTTCGCGGACCTCCCCCTGCATTCCAGCCTGCACGCCGGGCTCGAAAAGCTGGGCTACTCCCACTGCACGCCGATTCAGGCTGCCACCCTCCCGCTGGCGCTGCGCGGCGAGGATCTGGCCGGTCAGGCGCAGACCGGTACCGGCAAGTCCGCCGCCTTCCTGCTGGCGACAATGAACCACCTGCTGACCCATCCGCGCGCCGCCGGAGACGACAGCCGCCAGCCGCGGGCCTTCATCCTGGCCCCTACCCGCGAACTCGCCGTCCAGATTCACAAGGATGCGCTGGGCCTGGGCGCCGCTACCGGCCTGCGCATGACGGTCTGCTATGGCGGCGCCGGCTATGAGCAGCAGCGCAGCAGCATAGAAGACGGGGTCGACATCCTGATCGGCACGCCGGGGCGCCTGATCGACTACTTCAAGCAGGGCACCTACCACCTGAAGCAGATCGAGGTCCTGGTACTGGATGAGGCGGATCGCATGTTCGATCTGGGCTTTATCGACGACATCCGTTATCTGATTCGCAAGATGCCAGCGCCGGTCAAGCGCAAGAATTACCTGTTCTCGGCAACGCTGTCCCACCGCGTGCTGGAGCTCGCCTACGAGCACATGAACAGCCCGCAGAAGATTGAGATCGAACCCGAGCAGGTCACGGCAGAGCGCGTCACCCAAGCCATGGTCCATGTGGCCAATGACGAGAAGCTGCCGATGCTGATTGGCCTGCTGCGCAACAAGAAGGCCGCGCGCTCGCTGGTATTCATCAACACCAAGCGGGAGGCCGAGCAGCTGGAGCGCGGCCTCAAGCTGAACGGCTTCCAGGCCAGCGTGCTGTCCGGAGACGTTGCGCAGGGCACGCGCATGCGCCTGCTTGAGGAGTTCGTCTCCGGCAAGCTGCCGATCCTGGTCGCCACCGATGTCGCCGCTCGCGGCCTGCACATCCCTGGCGTGGACCTGGTGGTCAACTACGACCTGCCGCAGGACGCGGAGGACTATGTACACCGCATCGGTCGCACCGCACGCGCCGGCGCCAGTGGCGATGCCATTTCACTGTGCTGCGAGACCTGGGTGTACTCGCTGCCGGAAATCGAGAAGTACATCGGCGCACGCATTCCGCCGCTGGAAAACGGCCATGCGCTGATTGCCACCGACTTTGTCGCGCCGCCACCACTACCGCGTCGCCATTTTGGTGGTGGCGGCCGCGGCGGTCGGAAACCACCGCCGCGCCGCCGCTGAGCTTGCGCCTTAGCGGTGCAGCGCGGCATATTCGCGCATCAGTCACAGTCAACGGAGCACGTTAGGCGATGATTTTGTCGGCCAGATCGGGGCTAGGCCTCCGCACCCGCATCAGCCTCGTCGCCCTGGCGCTAGCTGTCCTGAGTTCAGCAGCCCCGCTTTCGGCTACCGCCGCCCCCGGCACAAGCGGCAGCCAGGCCACCGCCTCGGGGACCGGCAAGAAATCCGGCGTCACCCAGTCCCAGCCGAAGAAGGTCAAGAAGGCCAAGGCGGTCAAGGCGCAGGCACCGATGTCGGTGGGGCAGCAGCTCGGATTGCGCGACACCCCTGATGCCCTGGCGTTGCGCTCCAGCGTGGCATTGGTCGCCGACCAGGCCTCCGGCGAACTTCTGGTGGCCAAGAACATCGACGCGGTGCTGCCGATTGCCTCGCTGACCAAACTGATGACCGCACTGGTCGTGATCGAAGGCGGACAGCCGCTGGATGAGACCTTGCAGATCACGACGGCCGATCTGGACCGCGAAAAGAACACCTACTCGCGGCTGGGCGTAGGCAGCAAGCTGAGCCGCGATGACATGCTGTTGCTGGCCTTGATGTCGTCGGAGAATCGTGCGGCATCGGCACTGGGGCGACACTATCCAGGCGGGTTGCCCGCCTTCGTCAATGCGATGAATGCTCGCGCCCGGTCCCTGGGCATGACGATGACCCACTACCACGACGCCAATGGGCTCTCCAGCCGCAACGTGTCGACCGCGCGCGATCTGCTGAAGCTGGTGGATGCCGCCTACAAGCAGCCACTGATCCGCGCCTACTCCACGCAGAAGCAGCACGTGGTGCGCCCTACCCGTCAGGCGCTGACGTTTGGCACCAGCAATCGATTGCTGCGCTCGTCCACGAACTGGGAAATCGGTCTTCAGAAAACCGGCTTTACCAACGAAGCCGGGCGCTGCCTGGTCATGCAGACCACCTTGCAGGATCGGCCGCTGGCGATGATCTTCCTCGACTCAAGCGGCAAGCTGACGCGCTATGGCGACGCCAGCCGCGTACGGAAATGGATCGAAAGCAGCACCCCAGGCACGATCAAGGTCGAGCAGCGCCGATCACCTGCGCCCAACCCTACAACGACGCTGTCTCACTCCTGACGTCGTCCGCGTCGGGGGTCAACTCCGCCAACATCTTCGCATTATCGAACCCGGGGAGATCTCGCTCCGGTTGACTGCTATCCGGCTGGCGCAGCCCCACGACCTGAGCGATACCAAATTGCCGCGCGGCTGCGAGCACCGGCGCACTGTCGTCGACAAACAGCGTCCGCGCTCGATCAAACGGGTGGGCCGCGTACAACGCCGACCAGAACTCCGCGCTTTCCTTGGGGGCGCCAAAATCATGCGAGCAGACAATGCGATCGAACTGCGCCGCCAATCCGGTATGCGCGAGTTTCAGCCGCCAGCTATCGGGGTGCGCGTTGGTGGCCAGCCATAACTGGCGCCCCGAGGCACGCACCGCGGCCAGGAATCGCTCCACGCCCGGAAGCACACCGATACGGTGACGAACTTCGTATTTGAGCGCGGCCATATTGAGCCCCGTGGCCTGACTCCAGTAGTCGGTGCAGTACCAGGGCAGCGTGTGCTGAACCGCTGCGAACTTGGGGGCCAGTTCGGCGCGCGCGCGTTCCAGCTCGATGCCCTGCAGCTCCGCGTAGCGTTGCGGTACCAGTTCGCGCCAGAAGTAATTGTCGTAGGCCAGATCCAGTACCGTGCCGTCCATATCGAGCAGCACCCACTCAACGGCAGGCCAGTTCACTGAATGTGTCATAGGAACCGTATGATACGGCCCCTATGACACATACCAACGAACTTTTCGAAGCTATCCGCGCCATTGCCTGCTCGGCTGGCGACAACATCATGACGGTGTATCGCTCCGC
>JBFJKG010000304.1:0-3327 GCA_041635075.1 Solimonas sp. | reverse complement strand
GGCCTGCTGAAGCTGGCGCAGGCCGAGGGCGTGGACTTCACCGTGGTGGGCCCGGAAGCCCCCCTCTCCCTGGGTGTCGTGGATGCATTTGAGACAGCCGGGCTACGCATCTTTGGTCCGCGCCAGCGCGCCGCCCAACTCGAGTCCTCGAAGGCCTTTACCAAGGATTTTCTGGCACGCCATCAAATCCCCACGGCGCAGTATCAAGTATTCACCGATGCGGAAGCCGCCTGCGCCTACATAGCGCAGCGAGGAGCCCCCATCGTCGTCAAGGCGGACGGACTGGCGGCTGGAAAGGGCGTGGTAGTTGCAAACAGTGTTGCGGAGGCCCAGACGGCCGCACGCGATATGCTCGGCGGCGCCATGCTGGGCCAGGCGGGCGCACGCGTTGTTGTCGAGGACTTTCTCGATGGCGAGGAGGCAAGTTTCATCGTGATCGCGAGCGGCACCGCCAAGGGCATCCAGTACGTGGCGATGGCAACCTCGCAGGATCACAAGCGTATCGGCGACGGCGATACCGGCCCCAACACGGGTGGCATGGGCGCCTATTCACCGGCACCGGTCGTCACCGCCGAGGTCCATGCTCGCGCCTGCAAGGACATCATCGAACCCACGCTACGCGGCATGGCCGCGGAAGGCGCGCCGTTCACCGGCTTTCTGTACGCCGGCCTGATGATCAATAGCCGGGGAGAGCCGCGCACACTGGAGTTCAATGTGCGCATGGGCGACCCCGAGACCCAGCCGATCCTGTTCCGCCTCGACTCTGACCTGCTGGACCTGCTGGAAGCCGCAGTCGCTGGCAAGCTCGATTCGGTGCAGCCGCGCTGGAGCCCGCAACCCGCGCTGGGGGTGGTCATGGCCGCAGCCAACTATCCCGGCACACCCGAAAAGGGAGATGTGATCTCCGGGCTCGACGCAGAACTGGGCGGCGCCAAGGTATTTCACGCAGGTACCAGCGAGGAGGATGGCCAGATCGTCACCAGCGGCGGCCGCGTGCTGTGCGTGGTCGCCAAAGGGGAAACCGTACGCGCAGCGCAGCAGGTGGCATATGCCGCCGTCGACAAAATCCGCTGGCGCGGCGCTCAGCATCGCAGCGACATCGGCTATCGCGCGATCGCACGAGAGCGCTGAAAGCGCACCCCTGCGCTATCAGCAACCCAATGAAAAAAGCGCCTTTCGGCGCCTTTTTCATCTCGCAGTGAATGCCTGCCCGCGCCTAGTTGCGCTTCATCGAATCGAAGAAGGCCGCATTGGTCTTGGTGTGCTTCATGCGGTCGAACAGCAGCTCCATGGCCGCGATCTCGTCCATGTCGTGCAGCGCCTTGCGCAGGATCCAGACTTTCTGCAGCTCGGCCGGATCGACCATCAGCTCTTCCTTGCGCGTACCTGAGCGATTGATGTTGATCGCCGGGAACACGCGCTTTTCGGCAATGCGGCGTTCCAGATGAAGCTCCATGTTGCCGGTGCCTTTGAACTCTTCGTAGATGACTTCGTCCATCTTGGAGCCGGTCTCAACCAGCGCCGTGGCAATGATGGTCAGCGAGCCACCTTCTTCGATGTTGCGCGCGGCACCAAAGAAACGCTTGGGTTTCTGCAGCGCGTTGGCATCGACACCGCCGGTCAGCACCTTGCCCGATGACGGGGCCACCGTGTTGTAGGCGCGCGCCAAACGGGTAATCGAATCCAGCAGGATGACCACGTCGCGTTTGTGCTCGACCAACCGCTTGGCCTTTTCAATCACCATCTCGGCGACCTGCACGTGGCGCGAGGCGGGCTCGTCGAAGGTTGAAGCCACGACTTCGCCGCGCACGGTGCGCTGCATGTCGGTGACTTCTTCCGGGCGCTCGTCGATCAACAGCACGATCAGGTACACATCGGGGTAGTTCGCCGCCAGCGACTGCGCAACGTTCTGCATCAGAATCGTCTTGCCGGCCTTCGGCGGCGACACAATCAGGCCACGCTGACCCTTGCCGAACGGCGCCACCAGATCGATGACGCGCGCAGTGATGTCCTCGGTTGTACCGTTGCCGCGCTCCATCTTGTACTGCTGATCGGCGAATAGCGGCGTCAGGTTCTCGAAGTTGACTTTCTTCTTGCTGACCTCGGGCGGCTCGTAGTTGATCGTATCGACCTTGAGCAGCGCGAAATAGCGCTCGTTGTCCTTGGGCGAACGCACACGTCCGGCGATGGTGTCGCCGGTACGCAGCGCAAAGCGGCGAATCTGGCTGGGCGAGATATAGACATCATCCGGCCCCGCCAGGTAGGAACTGTCCGGCCCCCGCAGAAAGCCGTAGCCGTCCTGCATGATCTCGAGCACGCCTTCAGTGTAGATGTGCTCGCCGCGCCGCGCGCCGGCCCGAAGAATCTGGAAGATCAGGTCCTGTTTCTTGATGCGCGCGACGTTGTCCAATCCCTGCGATTCGGCCAACTCCAGCAGCTCGGCCGCCGTCATCCGCTTCAGGTCGGGAACCCGTACCACCTTGGGAGGCTGTGGTGGCCCCTGCAGCTCATGCGACAGGCCGCCATTGTCGTCGTCGCCGTTCTCGTCGCTCATCTGCGGCGCCGCCATGCGGGGCTGGCCCGCGTGCGCCTCGGCGCTCAGTGCGTATTCCGCACCCTCGTCGCCGCCCTCAACATCCGACGGCTGAAGGTCGTCGGAATACCCCTCCCGCAGATTGCCGTTGGCGTTTCCGTTGCCACGGTTTCCCTGATTGCCCTGGTTCCCGCCCTGACCACCCTGGCGGTTGGAGTTCTGGCCCCGATGGAAGCGACGACGCTGTTTCATAGAACGGGGCTTAGCCTACGTTGAGATGCGGAGATACGAAGGCGGCGAGTTGCGCCTTGTGCACGGCGCCCACCTGCGTTGCGGCCGGCTGGCCGTCTTTGAAAAGGATCATCGTGGGAATGCCGCGGATATTGAACGCCGCAGGCGTCTGTGGATTCTCGTCGACATTCAGCTTGACGATCTTCAGCTTACCAACATTCTCGGCGGCCACCTGCTCCAGGATCGGAGCGATCATGCGGCACGGACCACACCACTCTGCCCAGAAATCGACGAGTACGGGCTGCTGGCTGCTGGCCTGTTTGACATCCTGCTCAAAGCTGGCGTCGGTGACGGCGGTAATGTGTTCGCTCATGTGGGACCTCGAGATGATGGGGATGGCGGGGAAAAACCCGCAGGTGTCGGGAAGATGCGGTTTCGGCTCGCGGCGCACAAGGCGCGCAAACGAAACCGTAGATCGTTAGAATGAATTGAACGATGGGGAATCGCGCGGCTGAAAGAATTGCGGCGTGCTGCTTTCGTCGCCGCCCAGCCCTTGATGGCTG
>JBFJKG010000303.1:0-3330 GCA_041635075.1 Solimonas sp. | reverse complement strand
CTGGGCCACCCGGATGTGGATGCCGTTGGACGAAGGTGTGCGGCAGTAGGCGGTGGTGGTGTTCCAGTCGAGGTTGGCGAAGTCCGAGGCCTCGCGGCGGATCGCCATCTCGCTACCGTCGTTCCGTGCCCAGCTCAGGTAACCCTTCTCGGCCAAAAAGCTGTTGATCCGCAACACATAGGTGGAAGCGGTGAAGCCGTGATCCGACGCAAAGAACACCTGCGTATCCGGGCCGGCGAGTTTCACCAGCTGCTCGATGTAGCGATCGACATTGCGGAAGTACTCCAGGCACACCGCACGCATTTCCTTGTCGTGACCCTCCGGGTTCTTCGGCAGCAGAGCCTGATCCAGCCACGGCCAGGCCTGATGCTGAATCTTGTCGGTGCCATCAAACATCACCGCCATGAAGTCAGGGCGATCATTGGCAAGGATGAACTCCGCGACCTTGAACCATTGCTCCTCGCGCGGCAGGTGATAGCGCACCCACTTCGCCGTTTCGTCGGCGCTGAGGGACTCCATCGCCTGCTTCTCCTTGTCGAAGTCCCAGGCCAGCTCCTTGGGATCGAAGCCGGGGATCTGCGTCTTGATGCGTTCAAACAGCTCGCGCGGATGGGTGTTGCGGCGCAGATGCTTGGCCGGAATGAATCCGGGCACGATCGAACCCTTGAGGTCTTCGGCTGCCGGGGCGGTCAGCGGAAAGTTGAGTGCGGCCACGCTCTTGTTCTTGCGAGAGCAGATCGACCAGATCGTTTCGCAATCGATATCGCGTGCGTCGTACAGCGTCCAGTAGACCTCGCCACCGCGATCCTCGGCGCGGATGAAATCGAACACCCCGTGTTCGCCCGGATTGCGTCCGGTCATGATGCTGCACCACGCGGGTGGTGTCAGCGGGTTGGGGGTGGAGCGCAGCTTGGCGCGCACGCCGCGCTCCATCACCGATTTCATGAAGGGCATGGTCAGGCCCTCACCCGGCAGCTCGCGCGTCATCTGATCCAGCACCGTGTAAGTGCAGCCGTCGAGTCCTATGAACAGAGTTTTGGTCATGCGTAGGTAATGGGGTTGGGGGGTAATGGAAGGAGGTGGGCGTAGCGCTCACGCTGCGCCGGGTTGCCGTCACGCCATTCGCTGGGGCTGGCCGTCGGCGGTGGCCGCGCTCAGGCATAGCGCGCTGATCGCGTCGCGCGCCTCGAACTGCAGGGCGATGTCATAGCTGAGTGCGCCGTGGCGGACCTGTGCCGAGCCAAAGGCGACCGTGGCCGGATCCAGCTGGCAGGCGCTGATGACCCAGTCCAGCGGTCGGCCTTGCAGCCCGGTGCCGGCGGCCTTGGCGGCCGCTTCCTTGGCGCACCACAGGGCGGTGGCGACCAGTTCCAGCTGGGCCTCTGGCACCGAACGGAACCAGTGTTGCTCCGCCTCGCCGAAGGCGCCGCGAATCAGCTCGCCCGCGCGGATGTTGTTTATGCGTTGATAATCAAAGCCGACAGCCAGACCCGGGTCGGCAACCACCGCCGCGGCCCAGCCGCGGCTATGCGAGATCGATACCGCCGGCATCGGCGTCCCCGGCCGCGCGGCGACGTGAATCTGCGGGCGACCGCGATCGTCGCCGACGACTTCGATATCGGCCGATGCCAGGTGCAGTTGGTGGCGGACGCGGAACCAGTCGCGGGCGGCCTCCTTGGCCGCAATGCGTCCGAGCAGCCATTCATGGCGCCGGGACCCGGCGGCAGGTAGTGCGTACCAGCGGGCACGCTCCTCGCGGTTGAGCACCATATGTGCGAGACCGCGTCCCCAGATGCCGCCGCCCTGATTCAGCAGGTCGTGCTCAAACGGCGCGATGCGACGTGCCTGCAGGCCTGGTGGCAGCAGGCCCTCCATCCAGACCTCGGCCAGAAAGCGTGTCGCAGGTTCCAGACGGTACTGATAGAAATGCTCGGGCACGACGAAGCAGCGGTCCTCCCAGCCCTCGGCACGCATCAGCACGCGGCCATCGACCGTGCAGGCTTCTACATCGCCGGCAAGCCGGTCTGGCGCCGGAACCTGCAGCGTTGCACGGCTGCGCACCGACATGCCGGGCGGTTGTGGGGGGGCATACAGCGCGATACGACGTATCGCGTAGGGGAAGCAGCTGATCTGACCGCCATGCTGCTCCTGCAGCCAGTAGTAGTAGGTCTGTCCCAGCACGTCGGCGAGCGCTGCGTCCAGCTGCAGCCGCGGTGTCTGCGTAAAGCTGAAGTAATCGTGGGTGGGCAGTGTTTCCAGCTGCATGTCGATGCCGTGCCGACCCCAGCGCTGCAGGGTCTTGGCGCCCTGCAAGCGGGGGCCGTGAAACATGCCGCGCGCGTAGAGCTGGCCATCGGCATTGAAGCGCGGAGGCAGCGCCTCGCCGGACGTCCACGGCAGGGGTTGCGGTGCCGGCGGGTAGTCCGCAGCCAACAGCACCTCGGCTTCGAATACCACGAGTCCATCCGGTGGGCCGCCTTGATCGAGCAGGAACAGCCGCACCTGCACGCGGGCATCGCCGCCGCCGGCAGTGCGATCTCGGAGGTCGGCAACGATGCGCAGGCGCACCGACCCCTGATCCAGAGATAGCCAGCGGCTGCCGCGTGCGTGCTCCAGCGCCACGACCTTGAGCGCGGGCACAGACACCAGCCTAGCCGCCGCCTGTGCGCAGATCTCCAGGCTGAAGGTGAAGGGAATCACCGGTATTGCCAGCAGCGCGGCGTCCCGCACACTCGGGATGCCGCCGATGCAGTGATCGCGCAGGAACAACTCGCTGTCCAGCGTATAGCGGCGCTCCGCGATCAATTGTGTGTCGGTGGCGAGCTGCACCGACCCCAGCAGCGGATAGTCGGCCTCCACGATCGGGGCTGTGCCGTGGAGGTTCGGAGTCTGTGGGCGCGAGGTGTTCTCGGTGGCCAGCCCGAGCACGCGGGCCTGACTGTCGAGAAACTCCTGCATCAGCGCGAAGTGATTCTGCAGGGCTTGCAGCCGCGGATCACCCGCCGGCGTAGTGATGGCCGGGTTCGCGCGCGCCGGTGCGGGGGCCGCGGGGACAGACTGCTCCGCGGCAGCGGGTGTCGGCAGCGGACGCCGCCAATGCGCTGGTAGCGTCAACAGCGGCATCTGCAAAGCGGTCTTGGGCCGACCCTTCGGGGCTGCGCGTGCCGGTGCCAGCAGGTCAAAGTGGGTGATTGCGCGATCGGCATACAGCCGGCTCGGATCAAACGTAACGCCCGCTGCAAACAGCTGTGCCAGAGCCTGGTGCAGCTGATTCAGATCCCCGCGGCGGCGCGCATTGCTGGCGATGGCGAGGGTGTCCGGCCGTCCGCG
>JBFJKG010000302.1:0-3335 GCA_041635075.1 Solimonas sp. | reverse complement strand
GTCCTCCCAGCCCTCACCGGCGCCGCGTGCATAACAGTCGGGCGAGGGCACATGGATCGGAGACAGCAGCAGCGGCGCGTAGGTGTCGCGGTACATGCTCGGGCCGCCCATCGCCAGCGCACCCAGGGTCTCACCGTGATAGCTGTTCTCCAGCGCGATGAAGCGTGTCTTCTGCGGCTTGCCGGCGTTGCGCCAGTAGTGGAAGGACATCTTCAGCGCCACTTCCACAGCGGACGAGCCGTTGTCGGCGTAAAAGCAGCGCGTCAACCCCGGCGGCACCAGTTTGACCAGACGTTCGGAGAGCTCCACTACCGGCTGATGGGTAAAGCCGCCGAGCATGATGTGGTCCAGCGTGTCGAGCTGCTGCTTGAGCTGTTCGACCATATAGGGATGGCGATGGCCGAAGATATTCGTCCACCACGAACTGACCGCGTCGAGATAGCGCTTGCCTTCGAAGTCTTCCAGCCAGACGCCTTCCGCCGACTTAATCGGCACCAAGGGCAGCCACTCGTGGTCCTTCATCTGCGTACAGGGGTGCCAGACGTGCGCCCGCGAGCGCGCCGCCCAGTCAGCGTTACTCACAGGTCCTTGACCAGTACCAGCGAGTTGCGCTGATAGTTGTACAGGCGCTGCTTCTGCATCGGCAGTTCTTCGATCGTGGCCTTGCGAAAGCCGCGTTCCACGAACCAGTGCGGTGTATGCGTGGTGAGGCTGAACAGACGCTTGAGACCGAGGCTTCGGGCTTCAGCTTCCACACGCTTGAGCAGTGCGGCGGCGCGACCCACGCGCTGATAGTCCGGGTGTACGGCCACGCAGGCTAGCTCGCCCATCTGATTCTGCGGAAACGGAAACAGCGCGCAACAGGCAATCGCCAGGCCGTCACGCACGATGACCTTGAAGTGCTGGATATCCAACTCCAACTGTTCGCGCGAGCGCGGCACCAGCACACCTTGCTGTTCCAGCGGTTGGATCAGGGCCAGTACACCGCCGACGTCTTCAATGCTGGCATCGCGTGTGGCTTCGTAGTCGGCATCCGAGTGGATCATCATGCCGATGCCGTCACGCGTGTACAGCTCGCGCAACAGTGCACCGTCGGCGTCCTGGCCGACCAGATGTACGCGCTTGACGCCACCGCGGGTCGCCGTCAGCGCCGCCCGCAGATAGACGCGGTCCACATCGCTGAGTGTGCCGTTGGCCGCGAGCAATGCCTCGGCTTCTGCGGCCGAGAGCTGCCCCGCATCGCCGGTAGTTTCCGCCTGGCGCCACTGATCTGGACTGGTGGGCGTGACAAACACCAGCTTGTCGGCGCCCAGCGCCGTGGCGGTGGCGGTGGCCACATCCTCGGCGCGGACGTTGAAGATTTCACCCGTTGGGGAGTAGCCCACCGGTGACAGCAGCGCAATACGCTCCTGGTCCAGAACCTGGCGAATGCTGTCAATGTCGACCCTGCGCACTTCGCCGGTGAACAGATGATCAACGCCGTCGCGGATGCCGACCGGTTTGGCGGTGATCCAGTTGCCGCTGGCGACACGGATACGGGCGCCACCCATGGGGGTGGAAGCCAGCGAGGTCGACAACCGCGCCTCGATATCCATGCGCAGTGCGCCGGCAGCCGCCTTGACGCCATCCAGCGCTGCACGGTCGGTGACGCGCAGGCCCTGCACGAAGCGCGGCTCCAGGCCTTGGGCGCGCAGGCGCTGGTCGATCTGCGGGCGTACGCCATGCACCAGCACCAGCTTGGCGCCGAGGCTCTGCAGCAGTGCGATGTCGTAGATCAGCTGGTCGAAATCCGCGCGCTCGGCAGCCTCGCCACCAAAGGCGATGACGAAGACCCGCCCGTTGTGGGCGTGTACATAGGGCGCGCAGCCGCGCAGCACGGAGACGAAGTCGCTTGGATTCATTGAGAAATTATAGGGCCTAGCCGGGCCCGGCAGGGGGGCGCTCGCCTATAATGCGCGCATGCAAGACCCTATTGGATATGAACGTCTGGAAGCCGCGCTGGCGCGCATTGGCTACGTGGACGCGGCCGCCGAGTACCACGGCGCGCTGTGCGGCAGCCTGTGCGTATCGCCGCCGGCCCAGATCGATGTGATGCGCCTGCTGGACGCCGGTCAGCGCGCACCGTCGGGCAGCGACCCGCAGACCCGGGAAGAATTGACTGAGCTGCGCGAACAGGCGCTGGCCTCGCTGCAGGACAGCGACATGGCGTTCCAGATGCTGCTGCCCGATGACGAAGTGGCGCTGGTGCCGCGCGCGCGCGCGCTGGCCCAGTGGTGCGAGGGCTTTCTCTACGGCATGGCTAGCCGTCCCGGTCTCGACTTGAATCGACTGACCGACGAAGGGCGCGAGATCGTGCGCGACTTCACTCAGTTCACGCATGCGGTGGTCGGCGACGAGGATGATGCCAATCTTGAAGAGACTGCCTACGCCGAGCTGGTGGAGTACGTGCGTGTAGGCGCGCAGCTGCTGTTCATGGAGCTGCATCCGCGGCCTACGCTGGACCCCTCAGAATCGCAGCATCTGCACTGACCGGCGGAGCCCTCATGAAAGCCCTCAAGCATCTGGCCGCACGCCGCGCCGAGTTGATGAAGCGCATCGGCAAGGATGGCGTTGCCATCATCCCTGGCTCGCGCGAAGTGGTCCGCGCGCGGGACACCCATTACCGCTTTCGGCAGGACAGCGACTTTCGCTATCTGACTGGGTTCCCGGAGCCGGACGCCATCGCCGTGCTGGCGCCGGGGCGCACGGTGCGGGGCAGAAAGGCCGAGTTCGTGCTGTTTGTGCGTGAACGCAATCCCGAGATGGAAATCTGGCACGGTCGTCGTGCCGGCCCGGAGGGTGCCCGCCGTAGCTATGGCGCGGATCAGGCGTTCACGGTCGCCGAGTTCGAGGCACAGTTGCCGCAGTTGCTGGCCGGTCGTCGGCAGGTGCACTACACACTGGGTGAGCATCTGGATTGGGACACCAAGATCAACGCGTGTGTGCGCGAGATCCGCGAGGTGTCGCGCCGCGGTTCGGCCGCGCCTACGGAAACGGTGGCGCTGGAGCTGACCCTGCACGAGATGCGCCTGCGCAAGTCCGTCGAGGAGCTGGAGATCATGGCCGCGGCCTGCGAGATCTCCGCTGAAGCGCACTGCATTGCGATGCGCAAGACCCGACCCGGCTTGTACGAGTGGCAGATCGGCGCCGAGATCCATCATCACTTTGCCCGGCACGACATGGAGCCGGGCTACGGCACCATTCTGGGCGGCGGCGACAATGCCTGCATCCTGCACTACGTCGACAACAATGCCGTGCTGCGCGACGGCGACCTGCTGCTGATCGACGCTGGTGGC
>JBFJKG010000301.1:0-3336 GCA_041635075.1 Solimonas sp. | reverse complement strand
CTGGCGACACCGGTGATGAACGCTTTTTTTCCCGCGAGAAAACCCATGTCTGGCTCCGTGCGCTGTGAACATCCCCGACGGCTGAGTGCAAGGCCGGCCACCTAGCACGCTGGTGCGCGCGGATGGCCGGCCCCGCTGACATTCAAGACGGCAGGAAGTTGATGGGGTAGTTGGGGTAGGTGAACGGCGGCACTGATTTTGCGCCGAAGTTCAGCAGCATCACACGCTGCACGACCTTGCGCTCCAGATCCGCGTCATTGAACGTGCTCGACACCAGCTTGCAGTCCGTGACCGCGCCGCTGGGCGCGATCGTGATACTGACGACGACCTTGCCCGCTCCAAGATTCGGGTTGTCACGCATGGCGCGATTGAAAATCGCATAGAAGGCGCCCTTGTTGCGGTCGAAGGTCAGCTGTATCTCCTCCAGCGTGCGGCCGGGGATCAGCTTGTCGCCCCCCTGGCCTGGCCGGGAGCGATCCTCGCCAAAACCGACCGGGCTCTCCACCACGGTGGTCCGGCGCTGACCGAGCCCGGTGCCTGCCTGGGTGCGCCGGGTCTGGCCACTGCCGGTGGCGGAGCCGATGCCGCCTGACGTGCCCGCTGCCGCCTGCTCAAATGCGCCGCTGCTGGGTGCGCCTGCGGTATTGGCACCTTCTCCGGTGTTGAGTTCAGACAGCGCCTGATCGTTCTGCTCGATGGCTGCCACCCCGGTGTGCAGGGCGGACAGCTGAGAGGCAAAGGCCATGACGCCCGAGCGTTGTGCCGTCTCGCGTGCGCGTTCGACTGCACGTTGGCGGACCACCTCTGGAGGTACTTCCACCGGCTTGGCGGCCTTGGGTGGTTCCGGGCGCGGCTCTGGCGTTGGCTCAGCCTTGACCTCCTCGGGCTCCGGTTCGTCAACCTCGGCGGGCTTGGGCTCCTCGACCTTCTCCGCTACGGGTGCGGGTTGTTCGGGAAGAAACTCGACGTAGCGCGAGCCGGCCAGCGTGCCGCCGCCGCGTGTCAGACCAACCAGTTCCAGGAACGGGATGATGGCGCTGAGAATCAGCAGCGGGATGCCGACGATCAGGCACAAGCGCCGGAAGCGACGATCAGATTCATCCGCCAAGTCCCAGGTTTGCCACTGGATGCTGTGCGTGCTCACCGTTTGGGGCCTCCCTCACGATGCGCCACTGCCAGGGAAATCTGGCCGAAACGTGCTTCGGTACAGGTTGCCATTACCTTCTTGATGAGCTGATAGGGAATGTCCTTGTCGGCCATCACGTTGATCTCGCCGCGCGACACGGCGCCGGCACCTGCGCCGACAACCGGGATCAGGGCCTCCTGAAGCAGACGTGATTTCAGGGGGCCGAGTACCGTGCCGGTGGAGTTCGCGGCATCATCCACCGACATGACCCGCTCGTTGTTCACGAGTATGTCGTCATGCGTAATCATCAGCAGGACCGTTTGCCGTGGGCCTGCGGTCGCGACCGATTCCGGCAACGCAAGCGCCCTTGCATTGGGCAGCACTTCAACCTGCGAAGAATTCACCAGCAGGAAGAACACCAGGATGGTGAAGATGTCCATCAGCGATGCCAGATTCAGCGAACCGGGCCGGCTGCGCTTGTGGCGCCGCTCCAGGCGCAGCGAGCGTAGGGTGTGCGCTCGGATCATGGGGCGGCCTCCAGTGGTGGCGCATCGCCCACGGAAATCTGCGGAAACATATCGACCAGCACGCCTTGGCGGGCCGCCGGCAGGTAGTGCACCGTGTCCATGACCTGGATCAGCGTGTCGTAGCTGATACCGGGCTCCAGCAGCAGGCTGATGCGATCTTCAGCCGGCTTGCGGTTCTTGATCTCGGCCAGGGCCTGGCCGAGGCCAGCATAGTTGTAGCTGTCTTCCTTGTCCCAGCTCTGCACGGTGTTGCCGTCGTTGGTCAGCGTCAATCCGCTGTCGCGGATGACAACGCTGAGGCCCTGTTGCTGCTTCTCCGGCGGCGGCGTTGACTCGCTGCTGTCAGGCAAGGTCAGCTCCTTGATCGTGAGCTGGGTGAAGACCGCGGTAATCAGCAGAAACGGGACCAGCGCCACCATCAAGTTCATGAAGGCAGTGATATTCAACTCTGGCACGTCTTGCCGACGTGCCCGGCGCATCTTCGAGCGCATCAGTTCTTGAAGCCGAAGCTATTGAGGAACTTGATGGCGGCCATCTCCACGCTGTCGATCAGCTCATTGGCGCGTGACTGCAGCCAGGCGTGCAGCAGCAGCAGGGGAATGGCAACCATCAGGCCGAACGCGGTGGTGTTCATGGCGACCGAGATCGATGCCGACAGCAGGTTGGCCTTTTCTGCGGGGTTGACGTTGGCCACTGCATTAAAGCCCTGGATCAGGCCGATGATGGTGCCGAGCAGTCCCAGCAGCGTGGCGATGTTGGCAAAGGTGGCGAGATAGTGGGTGCGGCGCTCCAGCAGCGGCGTCACTTCCATGATGCTCTCTTCCATCGCCATTTCGACCTCACCGCGTGAGGTGCTGGTGCGGGAACGTGCCAGACCGTACCCCAGCACGCGGCCAATGGCGGTGTCGGAATTGGTGGCCAGCTGTTCGGCGGACTGATAGTCACCCTTGTTCAGCATAGGCAGCAGCTCTGACCAGAGGGCCCGGCTTTCCTTGTTCGCACGCAACAGGTACAGCCAGCGCTCAGCGGCGATGGCCAGGCCGATGATCATCACGATCAGGATCGGGTACATGAATGCGCCGCCGCTCTGGAAGAAGGCAAGCACGGTGGTGGCGAGATTCATAATGATTTAGTCCTCAAGGGTGTGACGGCTGCTTTACAAGGGCGGCAATAGTAGGGGAAGCGCTCAGCGGTTGTCAGGCGTTACCTTGCCTTTGGCCTTGAGCGCACTGGACAGTGCGCGGTGGTATTCCACCTGACGCAGAAAAACCTTTTCATCGATCGGCCGCAGATCCTCCTGCAATAGACGTGCCGGCCGGTCGATATCCGCCTCGGGACGCGCATCACGCCAAGGCGTGATGTAGAGGCCGATCGGCGACTCACGTTCGCCAATGATCGTAGTGCCTGAGCCCGGGGTCGTAGCATTCTGCGGCTTGGCCGGTGTACTGCCACCGATAGCCGGCAACTCATCCTGCGCGGCGGCAGCCAAGCTTAGTGACAGCGTCAGCAGCAATATCAGCGGCCTCATGGCGTGTTCCCTGGGGTCTGCACCGGTTCCGGCGTCTGCTCGGGTGGGGTAGTGGCTTTGATCTCCGCGACCCAGGCCAGCACCTTCAGGTCATCTGTACCGGAGAGCTGCTGGTACGCGGCGTAGTGGGGCAGCGCCGCCTGCGGCTGCTTGAG
>JBFJKG010000300.1:0-3338 GCA_041635075.1 Solimonas sp. | reverse complement strand
TGCCGCCGACGACCAGCTCGCCGTCACGGCGGGCACGCAGTCGGAGCTGAAGATGACCAAGTACGGCGCCGTGGAACTGCGCGGACTTCAGGTCGATGTGCGCGGCAGCAAGGGCCTCACCCTGAAAGGCAGCAAGATCTCGGAGAACTGAGGTCTTGCTGCCTGGCGATCGGCTTACCGGGTGGCGGCCAGTGTTTCGCTAACCGGGTGGATCCAGACGCTGTCGATACGCTCGGCATCGCTGTCATTTCGCAGGAACACGATGTCCACGTCATGCGCGCTGCGGCTGCTGTTGAGGCTGAGAACCGCGATGCGCGATACCCCGGAGACCTCGACCGGCGTGAGTCGGCCGTACTCGCGCTGCAGCTTCTGCAGTTCGGCCACACGCTGGTCGACGCCGACTTCCGCAAGTGCGGCTGCGGAGTAGTGCCAACGAATGTAGTCGGCCAGGGGCTCCGGCTCATTACGATTGAACGCATCGACGAATGCCTGTTCATCCGCCTCTAGCTGCGGACTATCTGCGACCACGGCCAGCGGCATCAAGGCTCCGGCCACGATCAGACCGGTGACTAACGAGCGTGTGTTCATGGCAACCTCTCTTCAGACTGTGAATGGGGCGCTGTACTCAGCGCGCCCACGCAGCCTAAGCAGGCACGGGTTGGCGAAACATCCGGCAGACGGCAGCACATTGCTGTTCAGATGGAACGAATGCGCGGACTTGACCCCCTCTTGCATGCGGTATTGCGGCGTAGTGAGATGTGCGCGGACGGTTAGCGGAGTCGACCATGACAACAAGCTTTGAAGGCGGCTGTCAGTGTGGCGCGGTGCGCTATCAACTCGGGATGGCGCCAGTGCGCAGTCATTACTGCCACTGCCGCATGTGCCAGCGCGCAACCGGCAATCTGTTCGCCGCGCTGGCCGGCTGCGACAAACAGGCGTTCTCATGGACCAAAGGATCGCCCGCCTTCTTCGCGTCATCCACACTGGCGCGTCGCGGCTACTGCCGCGATTGCGGCACACCGCTTTCTTTCGCCTATGAAGATGCGCGCTGGATCTACGTGACCATCGGCAGCCTCGATGATCCGGGCGCGGCCACCCCCGAGCGACACTACGGTATCGAAAGCCAGGTGCACTGGCTGCACATAGAGGACTCGCTACCGAGAGAGACCACCGCTGACGATCCGCGGCTACGCTCGATGACGGTATTCCAGTACGGCGGCGCACTCAGTCACGGCTGATCACCGTGGCGCGGATGCTACAGCCGGGTCGTCAGCCAGCGCCCTGATTTCTGGTCGATGTAGCGTACCGTTGCCTTCTTGAAGTTCAGATCGACGAACAGCTCGCAGGTGTGCGTGCCGTCCCGCCAGCACATCGCCACATTGCTGTCGTTGGAGTACTGCAGGTGGAACACACCGTCGAACGCCGGGTAGCTGGAGCGGAACTCCATCAGCCGCAGCAGACGCCGAACCACTGGCTGCTTGATGGCCTGATCCACTTCGTCCAGCGTATACCGGTGACGATTGATGTCGCGCAGTTCGCCGGTTTCTTCCATCAGCTCATGATCGTTGGTGCCCGCCAGCAATCCCACGTAGTACAGCTGCGGTGTGCCGGGCGCAAAGAACTGGATGGCGCGCGCTGCGATGTAGGCATCGTCGTTGCGCTTGAGCGCATCGTAGTAGGTGCAGGTCAACTGATAGATCGCACCCACGCTGTGCACGTTGGCCGCCGAGCGGCGCAGGATCGGATCGGCGCTGCGCTGGCTGACGTTATCAATGACGGCCTGTATCTCGCCTTTTGGCAGCACACCCTCAACGTCCGGGATGCAGATACCGTCGTGCGTATCGAGCACGGTCATCTGGTTGCGTGGACACATGCGCAGCCATTGCTTTAGGTAAACGCTGTTGGAGTCCAGCAGCGAGTACAGCAGCAGGGGGGCCAGCGCAAAGCCGTAGGGATGCATGCCGTGCAAGGCAATCGCGTACTGGTAGCTGGCGTGGTCGTGCACTTCGGGCAGCGTTTCGGCGCCATGCTCCTGCGCCACACCATCAATCCATTTGAGAATGTCATAGACATCCGGCTCCACGAGGAAGCAGCTGGTGCCGATCTTCTTGGTGGTATAGCCGAACGCGTCCAGGCGAAACAGCTTGACGCCCTTCTCCGTGAGGAACTTGATGGTGTCTTCCATCAAGGCGTAGGTCTTGGGTGAGTTGTAGTTGAGATCGATCTGGCGTTCGGTGAACGTGCACCAGACGCGCGCCTTGGTGCCGTCGGCAAACGTCACTTCGCGGAACGGTTCCTTCTCCTTGCGGATGTGGATCTTCGCCATGTCGTCCGGCGTGATCTCGCCCATCTGGTCCACGTGCACGAACAGGTCCGCGTGCTCCGACTCGTAGCCGTGTCGGAGGAAATCCTTGAACTCCTCGGATTCATCGGAGATGTGGTTAAGCGTGATGTCCAGACACAGGTCGTAATCGGCAGAGATGCGCTGCATGTCAGCCCAGTCGCCGTAGCGGGGATCAATCTCCTTGTGTGTCAGCGGAGAAAAGCCGCCGTCTGCATTGGATGGATACGGCGGCAGAATGTGAACGCCGCCGATGCGCTCGCCCAGATGGGTGCGCATCACCGTATACAGGTCCTTCAGATTGCTGCCCAGCCGGTCGGGATAGGCAATCAGCTGGACCTTGTTGCGTAGTAGGCTCATGGGAAGTTATGTCGTCGGGCGGTTGTTATTCGCTGCCTGCGCGGCTGCGCGCTATGCTCACAACTGCTGCCGCAGAGTCGGGCGTCAGCGTCTCTACCCTAGTCTGATTGTCTGCAGTGTGTCGAGGCTTTGTGCTCCGATACCTGCACCGCATGAGCCGATCAATGAGTGCCTCTCCGCGCCTGAGCTTTCGCTATTACGACTTCTGTCTCGCTGGCATGGTCGCGGTGCTGCTGTGCTCCAACCTGATCGGGCCAGGAAAGGTCGGGCTGATCGATCTGCCGCTGTTCGGCGCCGTTGCCTTTGGTGCCGGCAACATGTTCTTCCCGATCGGCTACATCTTTGGTGATGTGCTTACCGAGGTGTACGGCTATGCGCGTGCACGCCGCGCCATCTGGGCCGGCTTTGCCGCGATGGCTTTCGCCACGCTGATGAGCTTTGTCGTGCTCAATCTCCCCAGCGATCCCACCGAACCGTGGAACGCGACCTTGCAGCCGGCGCTGGAAGTGGTGTTCGGCAACACCTGGCGCATCGTGCTGGCCAGCATGATCGGCTACTGGGTGGGCGACTTCGTCAATTCCTATGTCATGGCGAAGATGAAGGTCTGGAGCGAAGGCCGTCATCTGTGGATGCGCAC
>JBFJKG010000299.1:0-3355 GCA_041635075.1 Solimonas sp. | reverse complement strand
TGGTCGCGCCGGGCTATCAGATGGCCGAAGTCGCGGCCAAGGCGATCCGCGGTGAAGACGGCGCCTTTCTCGGCGCCGACATGAGCACCAAGCTCAAGCTGATGGGCGTGGATGTGGCCAGTATCGGTGATGCCCACGGCACCACCCCCGACGCGCTGAACCTGCTGTACACCGACGAGGTGGCCGGCCATTACAAGAAGCTGGTGATCAGCCCCGATCACAAGACCCTGCTGGGCGCGGTGCTGGTGGGTGACGCCAGCGACTACGGCCAGCTGCTGCAGTTCGCGCTGAATGCGATCCCGCTGCCGGAGCATCCTGAAGACCTGATACTGCCGGCGCGTGCCGGCAGCGGCGGCGGCCTGGGCGTGGATCTGCTACCGGCAACCGCGATGATTTGTTCCTGCAATAACGTCAGCAAGGCGCAGCTATGCGAGGCGGTCGGCGCCGGCAGCACCACGGTGGGGGCGCTGAAGAAGTGCACCAAGGCCGCGACCTCCTGTGGCGGCTGCGCCACGCTGGTCAAGCAGATTCTCGACGCTGAACTCAAGCGCCAGGGTGTGGCGGTCAACAACCACATCTGCGAACACTTCGCCTACACGCGCCAGGAGATGTTTCATCTGGTCAAGGTCGGTGAGCTGAAGACCTTCGGCGCGGTACTTGAGAAGCATGGTCGGGGCCGCGGCTGCGACATCTGCAAGCCGGCAGTGGCCAGCATCCTGGCCTCGTGCTGGAACGAGCACATCCTCAAGCCTGCGCACGCTTCGGTGCAGGACACCAACGATTACTACCTCGCGAACCTGCAGAAGGACGGCACCTACTCCGTGGTGCCGCGCATTCCGGGTGGCGAGATCACGCCGGACAAGCTGATCGTGATCGGGCGGGTAGCGCAGCGTTTCAATCTGTACACCAAGATCACCGGCGGACAACGCATTGATCTGTTCGGTGCGCGGGTCGAGCAGTTGCCGCTGATCTGGAAGGATCTGGTTGAAGCCGGCTTCGAGTCTGGCCATGCCTATGGCAAGGCGATGCGCACGGTGAAGTCCTGCGTCGGCAGCACCTGGTGTCGTTACGGCGTGCAGGACTCGGTGTCGATGGCGATTCGTGTAGAGCAGCGCTATCGCGGTCTGCGCTCACCGCACAAGATCAAGCTCGCGGTATCCGGCTGCACACGCGAATGCGCTGAGGCGCAGAGCAAGGACGTCGGCATCATTGCGACTGAGAAGGGTTGGAACCTGTATGTGTCCGGCAACGGCGGCATGAAGCCGCGCCACGCCAGCCTGCTGGCAACCGATCTGGATGATGCAGCGCTGATCCGCACTATCGACCGTTTCCTGATGTTCTATGTGCGCACTGCCGACCGGCTGCAACGCACCAGCACCTGGCTCGACAATCTTGAGGGAGGGCTCGACTACGTCAAGCAGGTAGTGCTGGACGATAGCCTGGGCATCGCCGCCGAGCTGGAAGCCGACATGCAGCGCCTGGTGGACAGCTATGAGTGTGAGTGGAAAAAGGCGATCAATGATCCGGAGACACTGAAGCGCTTCCGTCATTTCGTGAACTCGGCGGAAACCGACACCCAGATCCAGTTCGTGGACGAGCGCGGGCAGATCCGGCCGATACGGCCCAACGAACGCGCCGCCGATGCGCCGGTGACGGCATGAGCGGCGTACCGCGCTGGACCTACGTCTGTCGCGTTGACGAGATCGTGCCGAACACTGGCGTTTGCGCCAAGGTTGGTGGCGATCAGGTCGCCGTGTTCCGGGTCGTCGGCGCCGATGGCGAGCAGGTGTACGCCCTCGCCAACCGCGATCCGAAATCGGGCGCAAACGTGTTGTCGCGCGGCCTGATCGGTGACCTGCAGGACGAGCTGGTCGTGGCCTCGCCGGTATACAAGCAGCATTACAACCTGCAGACCGGCCGCTGTCTGGAGGACGAGGCCCTGAACGTCGACGTGTTCACAGTGCGCGTGCACGAGGGTCTGGTGCTGGTGCGGGAGCGCGTGTGAGCCGCGAACGCCTTGCGGTCATCGGCAATGGCATGGCCACCGCACGCGCCATGGAGGAGTTGCATCGCCGTGCGCCCGGCCGCTACGAGGTGGAGATCTTCGGTGCCGAGCCTCACGGCGCGTACAACCGCATCCTGCTGTCACCGGTACTCGCCGGAGAAAAGCGGGTAGAGGACATCATGACCCACGGGGCCGAGTGGTATGCGCAGCGCGGCATGCGCCTGCACAGCGGCGATCCAGTCACGATGGTTGATCGCGCCGCACGCGAGCTGCGCACCGCCAGCGGCCGCAGCGCGCATTACGATCAGTTGTTGCTGGCCACCGGCTCGCTGCCCTTCGTGCTTCCGGTTCCGGGGCACGCGCTGCCGGGTGTGGTCGGCTTTCGCGACATCGCCGACGTCGAGACCATGATCGAGGCCAGCAGGAGCTTCCGCTACGCCGTCGTCATCGGCGGCGGCTTGCTGGGCCTTGAGGCCGCCTACGGCCTGATGCGCCGGGGCATGCAGGTGACCGTTGTGCACCTGATGGATCGCATCCTCGAGCGCCAGCTCGACACCCCCGCTTCGCAGCTGCTGCGCGCGCACCTTGAGAAACAGGGCCTGCGTTTCCGCATGCCGGCCAAGACCGCCGCAGTGCTGGGACAGGCGCGGGTCAGAGCAGTGGGATTTGATGACGGCAGCGAGATTCCGGCGGACCTCGTGGTCATGGCGGCCGGCATCGTGCCGAATATCGCGCTTGCGCGCAGCATCGGGCTCGAATGCGAACGCGGCGCGGTGGTGGACGACCAGCTTCTGAGCAGCGACCCGGCCATCAGCGTGATTGGTGAATGTGCCCAGCACCGCAAGACCTGCTACGGCCTGGTCGCACCGCTGTACGAGCAGGCGGCCGTGTGGGCGCGGCGGCTGGCCGGCGATGCCGAAGCCCGCTACCTGGGGTCGGTGCTGGCGACCCGCCTCAAGGTCACCGGTGTCAATCTGTATTCGGCCGGCGACTTCAACGGCGGGGAGCACTGCGACGATCTGGTGTTTCGCGATCCGCGGCGCGGCGTCTACAAGCGGCTGGTGATGCAGCAGGGCCGGCTCACCGGCGCCGTGCTCTACGGCGATACCCGCGACGCCAACTGGTATTTCGATCTGCTGTCCTCGGGGCGCGAGGTCGGTGCAGCACGCAATCGCCTGCTGTTCGGACCCGCCTACGCCGGACTCAGCGCGGGAGCACAGGCTGCATGACGGCAGCGGTCGCGACCACCTGCCCCTATTGCGGTGTTGGCTGCGGTGTCAGCGCCACCGCAACCGGACCTCAGTCGGCTGACATCATCGGCGACGCGCAACATCCGGCGAATCGCGGGCG
>JBFJKG010000298.1:0-3367 GCA_041635075.1 Solimonas sp. | reverse complement strand
TCCTTGGCCTTCGGGAACGCCGCCAGCGCCTGCTCGTAACCTTCGCGAGGGAACGGGTACAGCTGTTCAATGCGCACCAGTGCCACCTTGTCGAGCTTGTCCTTCTGGCGCGCCTGCAGCAAATCGAAGTACACCTTGCCCGAGCAGAAGACGATGCGCTCCACCTTCTTTGCGTCCAGCGCTTCGGTCTCTTGGATCACGGGCTGGAATCCGCCCTTGGTCAGATCATCCAATGTCGAAACCGACAGCGGATGGCGCAGCAACGACTTGGGGGTCATCACGATCAGTGGCAGTTTCAGGCTGCGCTTCATCTGCCGCCGCAGCATATGGAACATCTGCGCCGGCGTTGATGGCACACAGACCTGCTGATTATTCTCCGCGCACAACTGAAGATAGCGCTCAAGTCGGGCCGATGAATGCTCGGGCCCCTGCCCCTCGTAACCGTGCGGCAGGAAGTTGACCAGTCCACAGAGCCGCCCCCACTTCGCATAGCCCGAAGCGATGAACTGGTCGAACAAGACCTGCGCACCGTTGGCAAAATCGCCGAACTGTGCCTCCCAGATCACCAGCGTGTCAGGGTCAGTGGTCGAATAGCCGTACTCGAACCCGAGCACGCCAACTTCCGACAGCAGCGTATCGTTGACCACAAAACGATACTTTTCCTTGACCAGATGCCGCAGTGGCGTGAAACGCTCGCCGGTCTTGTAGTCATGAATCGTGGCGTGCCGGTGAAAGAACGTACCGCGGCGCGAATCCTGGCCGGAGAGGCGGATATTGAAGCCTTCGTTCACCAGCGTGCCGTAGGCCATCGTCTCGGCGAAACCCCAGTCCATCGCCTGCTCGCCGGCCGCCATCTTGGCGCGGTCCTCGTAGATCTTCTGCACACGCGGATGCAGCGTGAACCCTTCCGGCAACTTGAGCAGCGCCGCTGACAACTTGCGCAGCGCCGAAGCGGTCACGGTGGTGTCCACCTTGGTGTCCCATTCGCCCTGGCGATGCTTGGCCCAGTCGACGGTGTGCTTGTTGCCCACCAGACCGAGCGTCGTGCGCGCGATGTTCTCGCCCTTGTCCAGACCGTCACGGTAAGCGCGCACCAGCGCTTCGTAGTCGTCCTGGGTGATGGTGCCTTCTTCTTCCAGCCTGCGCGCATAGAGCGTCAGCGTGGTCGGCTGCTTCTTGACCGCCTCATACATGATGGGGCTCGTCACGCTGGGCTCATCAGCTTCGTTGTGACCCCAGCGACGGTAGCAGCAGATGTCGACAATAACGTCCTTGTGGAACTCGTTGCGGAAGTCCATCGCCAGGCGCGTCACGAACACAACTGCTTCCGGATCATCGCCGTTGACGTGAAACACTGGCGATTCGAGCATCTTGGCAATGTCCGTGCAGTAGCGCGAGGTACGCGCCTCATGCCCGGGATTGCTCTCGATCGGGTTGAGCGTGGTGAAACCGATCTGATTGTTCACAATCAGATGTACGGTGCCGCCGGTGGAGTAGCCCTTGGAATGGGAGAGCTGCAGGGTCTCCATGACCACGCCCTGACCGGCAAATGCGGCGTCGCCGTGAATGAGGACCGGAACCACCTTCTGACCTGCCTCGTCCACACGCCGCACCTGGCGCGCGCGCACCGAGCCCTCGACCACGGGATTGACGATTTCCAGATGGGACGGATTGAACGCGAGCACCAGATGCAGACGCTTGCCCGCAACCTCGACGTCGGTTGAGAAGCCCATGTGGTACTTCACGTCACCGGCCTTCTTGAGGTCCTCATCCTTGTACTTGCCTTCAAACTCGGCGAACAACTCGCTGGGTGACTTGCCCAGCGTGTTGACCAGTACGTTGAGTCGGCCTCGGTGCGCCATGCCGATCACGATCTCCTCGACATCGCGTGCGGCACAGGCCCGCAGAATCTCGTCCAGTGCGGGGGTCAACGCGTCGCCACCCTCAAGCGAGAATCGCTTCTGCCCGACGTACTTGTTGTGCAGGTAACGCTCGAGACCCTCGGCTGCCACCAACTGCTTGAGCACCTCGCGCTTGCGCGGCAACGAAATCTTGGGCTGGAACACCACCGACTCCAGGCGCTTCTGGATCCAGCGCTTCTCGGCGGTCTCCGTCAGGTACATGTACTCGGCGCCGATGGTATCGGTATAGACCGCCTTCAGGACCCGGATGATTTCCTTGAGCGGAAGTCGATCAGACTTGGTCGCCAGCGACCCGGTATTGAACACCGTGTCCATGTCTTCCGCACCAAGGCCATGAAAGGCAGGGTCCAGATCGGCGATCTGGTCGATCGGCGCAAGACCCAGCGGGTCCAAACGCGCGGCCTGATGGCCGCGCACACGATAGTAATTGATCAGGCGCAACACGCCGGCCTGCTTCTCCGCAGCCTTGGCATCAAACCCGGCCTCGGCAGCAGCCACGCGGCGCGGTTCGCGCGCAAGCTTCTCAAAGCGCGCCACCACCTCGCTGTGAGCTACCTCGCGCGGCGCTGACTGATCCTGGATGTTGCGGAAATACGCGCGCCAGCTGGGATCAACCGATTCAGGATCGTCCAGGAACTGCTCGTAGTACGCCTCGATATAGGGCGCATTGGCACCCTGAATGGAGGACGACTCGATAAAGCTGTTGTATTTGCTCTTGGCCATGGTGTCTCGCGTCTTGTTCTGCTCGACCCTGATCGCGCCGATCCTCAGGCGCGCTTCTTGGGGGCGCCGCCTTGCAACTTCTCGGTCAGACCGCTCAGGTACTCGCGAAAGTCGTCCGCGAGCTCCGGATGCTTGAGTCCGTATTCAACGTTGGCGCGCAGATACCCCAGCTTGGATCCGCAGTCGTAACGCGTGCCTTCAAATTCATATGCCAACACCGTCTGCTCGTTGAGCATTGCGCTGATGGCGTCCGTCAGCTGGATCTCGCCGCCGGCACCGCGCTGCGTGCGCTCAATCAGTTTGAAGATGCGCGGCGTCAGGATGTAGCGACCGACCACCGCCAGATTGCTGGGCGCCTCCTCCGGCTTCGGCTTCTCGACGATACGCTTGATCTCGTTGAGGCCTGGCCCGATCGGCTGCACATCAACCACGCCATAGCTGGAGACCTCGTCCTTGGGTACGCGCTGCGTTGCCAGCACGCTGGTCCCGTACTGCTGGTAGACCCGGTGCATCTGCGACAGGCACGGCTGCAGACGACCATCAATAAGGTCATCCGCCAGTATCACGTAGAAATCCTCGTCGCCCACCGCCGGCCACGCACACAGCACGGCGTGACCCAGGCCGAGCGCCTCGGCCTGGCGGATGAAGATGCAGGTTACGCCCGGCGGCACGATGTCCTGCACCGTCTCCAGCAGCTTGGTCTTGCCGCGGGCCTCCAGCTC
>JBFJKG010000297.1:0-3374 GCA_041635075.1 Solimonas sp. | reverse complement strand
GCGCGGTGCTCCACCATCAGGCAGCGGTCCTGGACGACATAGATGCCGTTTGCCGCGAGCGCCTCGGCGACCGCCGCATGTCGGATGCCTTGCTGCAGCCAGACTGCTCGCGGGCGCGTGGCCAGCAGATCATCCAGATGCTGCGGGATGTCCTGAGGACGGCGAAAGACGTCGACCAGATCCAGCGGTCCGGGAATGTCGGCGAGCTGCCGATAGACCGGGCGCCCGAGGATTTCCGTCACCTCCGGGTAGTAGACGGGTACCGGCACCACATCCAGGCCAACGGCGTCGAGATAGGCCGGCACATACCAGGCCGGCTGGTCCTGCTGCAGCTCGGTCTTGATACCGAGCACGGCGATGCGCTGCACGGTGCGTAGCAGCGCCTGAATCTGCTCGTCGGTTTCCAGCAGGAAATCGGCCGCACTCACGCGCTAGTCCAGATTCTCGGCAACCACGCAGTCGCGACCAGCGTGCTTGGCCTGATACAGACAGCGGTCGGCAGCACGGTAGGCATCCGGAAGATCCTGATGCGGCCCGACGGCAACGCCACCGGCGCTGCAGGTAATGACCTTTGAGCGATTGTCGCGATGCTCGATCTGCAGCGCGCGGATCGCAGCCAGCAGTTCCTCTACACGCTGCTGGCCGCGCTGCAGATCGCAGTCGTACAGCAGCAGCGCGAACTCATCGCCACCCAGACGCACAGCCATATCCAAGGGACGGCGTGCAAACTGGGCCAGCACCAAACCCAGCTCCGCCAGCACGCCATCGCCGTACTCATGGCCGTAGACGTCATTGACCTTCTTGAACAGGTCCATGTCCAGCAGCACGAAAAACAGCCGCCGTCGCTCACCCTGGTAAACCTCCTGCTTGGCGACCTCGTAGCGTTCTTCCAGGGCGCGTCGGTTTGAAAGACCGGTCAGCGGATCGCGGTACACCATCATTTCCAGCAGACGCTTGGCCGCCCACTGGCGTCGCGATGCCAGCTTGGTGCCGATGGCACCCATGAAGGCGACACCGAGCAGCAGGAACTCCAGCAGCCACTCCTGAGGCACACGCTCCAACGAGCTTTCCGGGACCAGCGTATGCCGCCCCACCACCACTGTCAGATAGGCGGCAATGACGCCAACACAGCGGATGATGCGTAAACGCGCCAGGGTCACAACGGCAACGGGTATCGTTAGCGTGAGATAGGGTTCGACGCGGTGATCCAGCGCCGCCCCCTTGTAGCGGATGAACTCAACGCACGCGGCCATCAACAGGAAGCCGACAATCAGCGCAAGCTCTGAAAGCTCGGATTCCACGTGGCGCCATTGCGCCCAGGTGATGATCATGAACAGTGGCAGCATCAGACCGAGTTCGATCAGATGCAGCAAAGGCACCATGGCGGCTGGCGAGTTGGCCAGCATGCCTTGCCACAGCGGTGCGGACCCGAACGCCAATACCGGAATCAGCCCCAGTGCCACCCGGTTGGCACGACTGGCCTTCCGCTCGAAACGCTGGAACTCGGACTCGATCTGCGGCGGAAACCGGAACTGGCCACGACGCCCATCCGCGACGTCACCCAAGGTCTGCATCTCCTCGGTGGTCAACTCCTGCTTGTTCAGCTCTGCCCGATCGACCCATGAGGCAGCCGACGCCGGCGCTTCTTCAAGCGCGCGTATCTCCGACTCCACAGAACCTGGATTGGCGTTCACTGGAGGTTCCCCCGAACCTCGGATGCAGTTTTAAGCCTGCATTTTTGCAATGATTGGTACCTCAAGGCCGAAATGTGCAGTGCTTTTCCAGTCAACGCAACTGCGGGCGGGGATCAGCGTCCCCTTCACCCCAATGGACTAAGACGGCTGCGGCGTTAGCCGCCACCATTTGGCTCTCAATTGCTTACGGTCGAGTGCCGTGGGCCAACAGTCGGAAGCCAGTCGCCGGAGGACGTGTCGCAATGGGTGCCATCAATCTCAGTGTATTACTCGAATCGCAGGATCTGGAACGCTGCCCGTTCCCGATTCCCTCGGGCTGGTTTTTCGTCGACTACTCCGAAAACCTGAAGGCCGGTGAAGTCCGCAACGTCGATCTTTTCGGTCAGGAATGGGTGCTGTTCCGCACTGAATCCGGCAAGGTCGGCATGTCCGACCCGTACTGCCCTCACCTGGGCGCGCACCTGGGCCACGGCGGCAAGGTCTGCGGCGAGCACCTGCGCTGCCCGTTCCATCACTGGGAGTACGACACCGAGGGCTGGTGCAAGAGCATTCCCTACGGAAAGATCACGCCCCCGATCGTCAAGAAGCAGGCGATTCTGCGCACGCTGCCCATGCAGGAGCGCTACGGCCTGATCTGGGCCTGGTATCACCCCGCATGTGAAGCGCCGTCGTGGGATCTGCCGCATATCCCGGCGATGGAAGACGAAGGCTGGACCGGTGACCGCCGCGGCACCTGGACCGCCAATACCGCAATTCAGGAAATTGCCGAGAACGGCGTGGACTTCGCACATCTGAAGTTCCTGCATGGCGCAGCTGGCATTCCGCCTGCCGTGGTCAACTTCGACAAGCACATCATCGATATCAACATGGCCAACGGTTACATCGTGGGCCGTGGCTATGGCCCGGGCCTGAATGTGTTCGAGTTCACCCAGGAAGGCGCCAGCGCAACGATGATCTCGTACACGCAGCCGGTGACTGCCGAGAAGAGCCAGATGAACATGAGCTTCCGCCACCGTGCATACGCGGAGGGCAGCAAGGAGCTGGTCGTGGCCAAGAAGATCGTGGATCACATGATCGGATCGGCTGACGGCGAAGAGAGCGCCGGCTTCGAGAGCGTGGACTTCATCGTCTGGAACAACAAGAAGTACCGCCCCAACCCGCTGCTATGCGATGGCGACGGCCCGATCCTGCAGTACCGCAAGTGGTTCAAGCAGTTCTACCCGACGGCGGACGCGGCCACGCTGGCCAAGATCTGAGCCCAAGGCGTTGTAACCAGCGCCCATGCCGCCAAGCGCGGCATGGGCGCATTCATTTCATGAGCAGCACAACGGTGGAGAGAGGCAGATGGCCGCAGTAAAGGTGACGGGACGCGATGGCGTTGAGCAGATCGTTGAGGCAACGACCGGGATCGCCCTGATGGAAAGCCTGCGAGACGCCAACACCGGTGTCGACGGCACCTGCGGCGGCGCGATGTCCTGCGGCACCTGCCATGTATTTGTGGACCCGAGCTGGGCTGAACGGCTGCCGCCGAAGAGCGAAGACGAGGCCGCGATGCTGGAGGCCATCGGCGAAATCGTGCCGCTGCGGCCCTGCTCGCGCCTGTCATGCCAGTTGCCGATGACCGATGACCTCGATGGCCTGGCCCTCGAGATCGCACCCGAGGTCTAGACCCGAGGCGCG
>JBFJKG010000296.1:0-3383 GCA_041635075.1 Solimonas sp. | reverse complement strand
GTCAAAGTGCCCAAGGCCAAGAAGTAGCGCCGCGGCGGCCGCATGGCCACGCTGTTCCTATCCGATCTGCATTTGCCGGACGAGCCCTCGCCACTACGCGAGGGCTTTCTGCGTTTTCTGGCGGGGCCCGCACTGGAAGCCGAAGCCGTCTATATCCTCGGCGATCTGTTTGAGTACTGGATCGGCGACGACGTCGGGCTACGCCAGCATGCGCCTGAGGTTGCAGGACTGCAGCGGCTCCAGCAGTCCGGCGTACGCGTCTACTTCATGCATGGCAATCGTGACTTCATGATCGGCCGGCGCTTCGCCGCAGCGACCGGCACAGAGCTGCTGCGCGATCCGCACTTGATCAAGTTGCATGGACGGCCCACCCTGCTGAGTCATGGCGACCTCTGGTGCACGGATGACGTGGGTTATCAGCGCTGGCGCCGCTTTTCCCGCAATCCTCTGGCGCAGTGGGCGTTTCGAAAGCTTCCGGAAGGTCGCCGGCTGGCCATTGCCGGTGGCCTGCGCGGGAAGAGTCATGACGACAAGCAGGGCAAGTCGGAGGCCATCATGGACGTCAATCCCGAGGCCATCCGCCGAGCCTTCGCACGATACGGAGTCGGCCTCATCATCCACGGCCACACCCATCGCCCGGCAAATCACCGTGTTCCGGTCGCGGATCAAGTGGCAGAACGCGTCGTGCTCGCTGACTGGCGGCCGCAGCACTTGGAGTATCTGAAAGCCACCGCCGGCGAACTGCAGCGCTGCGTACTGAACTAGCGAACCAACTCGGCCAGTTCGCGCTCGCTGAAGCCGGCGCTGGTGCGTGCATCAAGATTCAGGGGCGGCCGCACGCGAACCCCGTGCTCCGCCAGTAACGCATGAAAGGTCGCCTCCGGTGCAAGGCCACGCTGGTCACATAACCACCTGAACCAGTGCGTGCCAATAGCAACGTGGCGCACCTCCTCCGTGAGAATGCGCTCCAATATCGCCACTGTCGACAGATCGCCGTTCTCGCGCAGGCGCAGAATCATGCCGGGCGTTACATCCAGCCCGCGTGCCTCAAGCACACGCGGCACCAGCGCCATTCTCACCAATGGGTCGTACGCGGTCTTCTCGGCGGCCTCCCACAATCCGTTGTGCGCCTGAAAATCGCCATAGACATAACCAAGCTGCTGCAGCCGCGCCTGCAGCAGAGCGAAATGCCGGGCCTCATCCTGAGCGACCGAGATCCAGTCGCTGTAATAGGCATCCGGGAGTCCGCCAAATCGCCAGGCTGCGTCCAAGGCGAGATTAATGGCGTTGAACTCGATGTGCGCGACCGCGTGCAGCAAGGCGGCACGCCCGTCCGTCGTCCCCAAGCCGCGTCGCGGCACCTGCCGCGGATCGATCAGGCTGGGGCGCGCTGGACGTCCTGGAATTCGCTGCGGATCGCCGGCATGCGAGCCCGACTCCGTCCAGCGGCCGCATAATGCGGCGACCTGATCGCACTTGGCTTGCGGGTCGCACTCCGCCAATGCGCGGTACGCGTCTGCACGCGTCATATCACTCAGTTGAGGCCGCGCTTGAGGTCTGCGCGGATGTCGAGCTGATCTTCAAGCCCGACCGATATCCGCAGCAGGCCCTCGCCAATGCCGGCTGCCGCACGCGCCTCGGCGCTGATGCGGCCATGCGTCGTTGTCGCAGGATGGGTAATCGTGGTTCGGGTATCGCCAAGATTGGCGGTGATCGATAGCATCCGCGTGGCGTCGATCACACGCCAGGCCGCCTCGCGTCCGCCTTCGACCTCAAAGCTGACTACGCCACCGTAGCCGGACTGTTGCTTTTTCGCCAACGCATGCTGTGGATGCCCGGCAAGGCCCGGGTAATAGACACGACTGACCGCGGGCTGCTCCAGCAACCAGTCCGCCAAGGCGTGCGCGTTCTCGCAGTGCGCCTTCATTCGAAGGGCGAGCGTCTCCAGGCCTTTCAGAAATACCCAGGCGTTGAACGGACTCATGCACGGACCAGCCGTGCGCATGAAACCAAAGATGTCCTTGCCGACTCTCTGAGCGTCGCCGACGATAGCACCACCGACACAACGCCCCTGCCCGTCGAGGTACTTGGTTGCGGAGTGAATAACGAAATCCGCTCCGAGCTTGAGTGGCTGCTGCAGCACCGGTGTCAGGAAGCAGTTGTCGACACACAGGGCGGCGCCATGAGCATGCGCCAACTCCGCAAGCGCACCGATATCGGCGATCTCCATCAAGGGATTCGATGGCGTTTCCACGAACAGCAGCCGCGTCTGCGGCTTGAGCGCCGCCGACCATGCTTCAATATCGGTCTGATCAACATAGCTAACGCTCAAGCCCACTCGGCTGAGAATGTTGTTGAACAGGCTGATACTGGCCCCGAACAGGCTGCGCGAGGCCAGGATGTGGTCCCCCTGCTGCAGCTGCGACAGACAGAGCGTGAGTATCGCCGACATGCCGCTGGCCGTCGCGACGCAGCTCTCACCCCCTTCCATCGCCGCCAGGCGGCGTTCGAAGGCTTCGACCGTGGGATTGCTGAAGCGTGAATAGATATAGCCGGGAGCCTCTCCGGAAAACACCCGTGCAGCCTCGGCCGCCGAGGTAAAGACATAGCTAGAAGTCAGCGAGATATCCGCTGAATGCTCGCGATTCGCAGTGCGCGGCTCGGCCGCACGGATACCCTGCGTGGAAAAGCCCCAGTCCGGATCAAACCACTCGTTCACAACGGCCACTCCAGAAACGACGAAAGCCCGCTTGCCTGAGGCTATAACGGGCTTCTCGCATCCGTTTAGCCGCATTTATTACGCGCCCGCAAGCAGGGATCAAATCGGCGCGTGGCAACGATACGCAAAAAGCGCCGGTGCCTCAAGCTCGCGCTATGCGTTGCGCAACTCGATTACGGTCTGAGCCTGCTTGCGCGCCGCCCTGGCGGCGTCCGATCGGAACAGTTCCAGCTGATTGAGGTACTCGGTGGTGACGTCCTGCGTGATGTACTCGCCCGTGAACACCGAGCAGTCAAAGCGCGTGATGTCGGGGTTGCCTGCACGCACAGCCTCGATCAGATCCGGCAAGTCCTGGAAGATCAGACGATCTGCACCCAGCTTGCGTTCAAGCTCCTGAATACTGCTGCCATGAGCCACCAGCTCTGACGAAGTCGGCATGTCGATGCCATAGACGTTCGGGTACCGCACCGGTGGAGCAGCGGACGCGAAGTACACCTTCTTTGCTCCCGACTCGCGCGCCATTTCGATGATCTCGCGTGAGGTGGTACCACGCACGATCGAGTCGTCCACCAGCAGCACGTTCTTGCCGCGAAACTCCAGATCGACCGGATTGAGTTTCTGGCGCACCGATTTCTTGCGCTGCGCCTGACCGGGCATGATGAAG
>JBFJKG010000295.1:0-3416 GCA_041635075.1 Solimonas sp. | reverse complement strand
CGGACAAATAGCCGGTCAAACAGCATGCCACTGGCCTTGCTGTCGGCCACCTGCTTGAGCCTGGCCGTGGTGCATTCCAGTTTGCCACCGCACTCGGGAAACACCTCCATGGACACTGCGATGCGATTGCCGGTGGGCGACAGGCCGTAGGCACCGACATCCAGGGGCAGATCGGTGACCTGCTGCGGTTCGCCGCCGGCGAGATTCAGGCGCCAGACCTGCGAGCTACCGGAGCGAGCGGAAAGGAAGTACAGGTGGCTGCCGTCCGCAGACCAGCGGCCGCTGTGATTGGAGCCGCTGGACGTTACCGCGCGATTGCCGCCGGTCGACAGGTCGAGCAACCACAGCTGTTGCACGCCCTTGTTGGCATCGTAGTCGGTACTGCGCAGGGTGTAGGCCACGGACCGGCCGTCGGGCGACAGGCGCGGATCGGACACGCGATCCAATCGGACCAGATCCTGGACGGAGAAGGCGCGCGGAGTTTCCGGGGTTTGGGCTGACATGGCGATAAGGGGTACCAATGCGAGGCACAGGCTCGCGAGCAGTCGATAGGTCATTAACACGCTTCCTTGTGGCAAGGACGGCCATGGTAGCCGCAAGCTGCGCGCTGGGGTTGAGGGGAAAGCCTCAGGCCACGGCATCTGCTGATTGCGGCGTGCCGCCGCTTGAATGAGCCAGTGGCCATTACGAAACAGGGCCGAGGCGACCGTGAATGTGCTGTAATGATCGTAAATGCTGAATCTCTACGAACTTCGCGCCGGCCTGCGCTACACGCGCGCCAAGCGACGCAATCACTTCATCTCGTTCATTTCGCTGGCGTCGATGCTCGGCATCGCGATCGGTGTGACCGCGCTGATTACGGTGCTGTCGGTGATGAACGGCTTTGAGCGCGAACTGCGCACGCGCATACTCGGGATGGCCTCGCATGCGACGATCTCGGCGGTGCGCGGTGGCATTGAGGACTGGCCGGCGGTGGCGGCCAAGGCAGCGGACAATCCAGAGGTGCTGGGCGTTGCGCCCTACATCGATGGCGAGGGCATGCTCAAGGTGGGTTCAGAGCTGTCTGGTACCTTGCTGCGCGGGGTGATTCCGCAGGAGGAAAACAGGGTCTCCGACATCGGTGCGCACGTCACCGCCGGCAGCATGGATTCGCTGAGTGCAGGCGGCTACAACGTCGTCATCGGCTACGAGCTGGCGCAGGTGCTGGGGGTGACGGTCGGCGACAAGGTCGATCTGATGATTCCTCAGGCCAGCGTTACGCCAGCAGGTCTGTTACCCCGCTTCCGTCGCTTTACCGTCAGCGGCATCTTCAAGGTCGGCATGTATGAATTCGATCGCGGTCTGGTCGTGATCCATCTGGAGGATGCCCAGGCGTTGCTGCGCATGGGGGATACGGTGACGGGTGTGCGGCTGAAGCTGCACGACTTGTTCGATGCGCCACGCGTGTCGCGTGAAGTCGCGGAGACGCTGCCAGGGTTGTACTACGTCACGGACTGGACACGCAGCCATGCGAACTTCTTCCGCGCGGTACGTACCGAGAAGATGGTGATGTTCATTATTCTCTCGCTGATCGTCGGTGTGGCGGCGTTCAACATCGTGTCGACGCTGGTGATGGTGGTCCAGGACAAGCAGGCCGACATCGCGATCTTGCGAACCCTCGGGGCAACGCCACGCTCGATCATGGCGATCTTCATGGTGCAGGGCTCGATTATCGGCATCGTCGGGACCTTGCTCGGCGTCGCTGGCGGCGTGGCGCTGGCGCTGAACGTTGAAACGCTGGTGCCGTTGCTGGAACGCCTAATGGGTCAGCAGTTCTTGGCGCCGGACGTGTACTACATCAGTGATCTGCCGTCGCAGCTGAACACTTCGGATGTGGTGCGCATCAGCCTGCTGTCGCTTTCTCTGGGGCTGCTGTCGACGATCTATCCGGCCTATCGCGCATCCCGTGTGCAACCGGCCGAGGCGCTGCGCTATGAGTAACTCTGACGGCATGACCGAGACCATACTCAGAGCCAGCGGCCTGTCCAAGACCTTTGATGACGGCCGCCTCAACCTGCAGGTATTGCAGCAGATCAATCTCGAGGTGCGCCGTGGCGAACGCATCGCGATCGTCGGCGCCTCGGGATCGGGCAAGTCCACCTTGCTGCACCTGCTGGGCGGGTTGGATGCACCGTCCGCCGGAGAGGTCTGGGTCCAGGGCGAGAACATGGCTCGGCTTTCGGACGCCGAGCGCAGCCATCTGCGTAACCGCGCACTGGGCTTCGTTTATCAGTTTCATCACCTGCTGCCGGAATTCAGTGCGTTGGAAAATGTGGCGTTTCCGCTGCTGATCCGGCGACTGCCGCGCGCGGATGCGTTTGCCACCGCGGGCAGCCTGTTGGAGCGGGTGGGCCTGGGCCAGCGTCTGGAGCACAAGCCGGGCGAGCTGTCCGGTGGCGAGCGGCAGCGTGCGGCAGTGGCGCGGGCGCTGGTGACGCGGCCGGCCTGCGTGCTGGCTGATGAGCCGACCGGCAACCTGGATGCACGGACGGCGGCGCAGGTCTTCGAGCTGATGCTGGAACTCAACCAGGAACTGGGAACCAGTTTGGTAGTGGTGACGCACGACATGAGCCTGGCGCGGCGCATGGAACGCATATGGACATTGGACAGCGGCTGCCTGCGCGAGGCCGAGATCCCCGCCTCCTGATCCTGTGTTTCACCGCGGGTGTGCTGGTGGTGCACGCCCTGCCGGAACTGCCGGCCTGGCGTTATCTGACGCCCTTGGCGGTCCCCGTACTCTGGCCGTGGCGTGGCCGTGCCGCCGCCGCCGCGTTCACCTTCGGTCTGGTCTTCATGATCTGGCACGCGCAATTGGCGCTGGCCCAGCGTTGGCCCGCTGATCGGCATGGTGAGGAGCTGTGGGTGCAGGGCGCGGTGGCGTCGCTGCCGGAAGCCGTGCCCGCGTACGCCGCTGGTCGCGGTGACGCAAAGGACGGCGGGCTCACCTGGCGGTTCCTGTTTGAGCCTGAGGCTCCCGAGCTGCCGCGGCGCCTTCGCGTCTCTTGGTACCGTAGCGATGCCGTAGTTCGCGCCGGTGACTGCTGGCGTCTGCGGCTGCGGATAAAAACGCCGCATGGATCCTTGAATCCAGGTGGCTTCGATTACGAAGCCTGGCTGCTGCGGCAGGGTGTTGGCGCCACCGCCAACGTACGGGAGGCAGAACCCTGCGGTCGGGCTGCTGGATATGCGGTGCTGAAGTGGCGACAGACCCTGGTCGGTCATCTGCAGGGGCGTCTTGAGGGCGCACCCGGTCAGGCACTACTGATCGCGTTGGCGCTAGGGGACACCAGCGGTCTGCGCGACGCCGACTGGAATGTGTTCCGGCTGACGGGGACGACCCATCTGATTGCGATCTCGGGATTCAACCTGGCGATCGT